>SYAZ01000069.1 GCA_005788815.1 Actinomycetota bacterium
CGCACCGGCCACTCTCCACTTCGCGCAACTGTGAAGATCTCATTTTCTGAACCAGCAAAAGATTTGATCTGCGAAACAGTTTCATCAGCACAAATCACCCCTACTCACGTTTCGATCAATGACTTTGGCCTGACCGGCGACATTATTTTGCACTGGACTATCCCTGCTGCAATTGCTCAGGCCAAGTGGGTTGCCGATGCCGACGATCCGACAATGGGCACCTTGGAAGTGAACATTCGTGTGGAAAAAGACAAGACGTCTGTTCGTCGTCGCAAAGCTGTGCAAATCATGTTTGACCGTTCGGGAAGCATGAGCCGCCACTACATCAAGTGGGCACAACGCATTACTGAAGATCTCATTGCTTCACTCACCGACGAAGACCTCATTCATATCTTGACCTTTGATAGTTCGATCGATGTGCTTGAAGCGACGAGCCATGGATTTGTTCCAGTCACTCGCACAGTGAAACAACAACTGCAAAAAGAACTTGCGATGATCACAGCACGTGGCGGTACAGATCTCACTGGTGCGATCACAACAAGCGGCGCTGCTCTTGCAACTCTCGCCGATCGAGACGATGACGCAGACATTGACCGTATTGCTGTTCTCATCACCGATGGTGCATACGGTGACGAAGCAACCGCCGTGCATCATCGCGAAAAACATCTTGCTGGAGCACGCGTGATTGCCGTTGCAATCGGGGAAAACGCCAACGGATTCTTGGAGACTTTGGCGGCCAATGGTGTGTGCACATACGTGTCATCTCCGGAGGGTCTCGCCGAGGCTTCTGCAAAAGTCATGAGCCGCGTTGCAACAGCTGCACACTCCAAAGCTCGCTTGGAAGCACAAGGATTAGCGAACCAAGCTCCAGCCCATGCTCCCGATATCTACCCAGAAACAATGGTGACGCTCAGCGGCCGTATGCCACGCCCACAATCAGGTGACGAAGTAGTTGTGAACGCTGATGGCGGACATGTCGTCACACTTCCCATCGCCATCAGCACCGACGGATCAGTCACAACCCGCTGGGCAAGCCAGCACATCAAATCTCTTGACTACCAGATGATGTCGGCGAATTTTTCCGGAGACGTTGTAACCGCTCGAGAAAAACTTGAAGCACTCATCGTGGAAATGTCTGTGAAATACAAAGTGTTGTCGAAGTACACCGCATGGCTTGCGATCGACCGCTCACGCACAACCGACCAAGTGATCGTGCGCAAGTTGGTTCAACCTGTCTACGACGTTTACGATTCACTTGCTAGCACGACCCTGTTCCACTCTGCGCTGCTTGTGGACCGCTCGTTCTCTGGCCGCCCAATGGTCGTGAACTCCATTGCACCAGAAAGTATGGACTCATTCTCCCACTCAAGCGGCTTCATTTCGTTCGAACGAAAACTGGGCCTCGACATGCTGAACACGTTGATTCCATACCTTCAGGCGATGCTGGAAACGTTGGCTAATGGCGGATCAATAGACCCCGACCAATGGACCGAACTGAACGACGCAATCAACTACTGGTTAGGTGAAGTTGAACCAACGATGCTCGGGCTTCGAACATTCAACAAGATCAACAACCGAATTATGAAAGTTCAAGAGTCCGAACGGTCAACTGTGAAGGCTCAAGCGAAAGCTATGAGAGACCTCATTGCTGTCATCACTGAATCACAGAACGCAGCCGGTTCACGCAACCCATGGACCGAGGATTTCTAAAACGCCGGGAATTAGCCGCGAGCCAAGTCCTTACGGTTTGAGAACTTGGCTTTGCGGTAGTCCTTGTGCATTAGCGCAATGACATCGATGCTGATCTCTTTCGGACATGCTGCTTCGCACTCACCGTGGTTGGTGCATGAACCAAAATGCTCATCCATCGTTTCCACCATGGCTTCAACGCGTGAGTAACGCTCTGCTTGGCCTTGAGGCAAACGGTTGAGGTGAGCAATTTTGGCGCCAGTGAACAAGTTGGCCGCACCGTTTGGACAGGCAGCAACACACGCACCGCAACCAATGCACTCTGCTGAGTCCATTGCAGCATCAGCAATCACTTTTGGAATTGGAATGAGGTTTGCGTCTGGCGCACCACCGGTATCTGCGGTGATGAAACCACCAGATTCAATGATGCGGTCAAATGCAGAACGATCAACCATGAGGTCTTTAATCAACGGGAATGCGGACGCACGCCATGGCTCAACAGTGATGGTGTCATTGCTCTTGAACTGACGCATGTGCAACTGGCAAGCAGTGGTTCCACGTTGTGGACCGTGTGCCTGACCATCAATCATGAGTGAGCACGTGCCACAGATGCCTTCACGGCAGTCGTGGTCAAACACAACAGCCTCTTTACCTTCGTGGACAAGTTTGTCGTTCAAGATGTCGAGCATCTCTAAGAACGAGGCTTCATCGGTGATCTCGTCGATGACGTGATTCTCAAAATTACCTTTGACATTTGGTCCGGCCTGACGCCAGATACGCAAAGTGATGTTCTTCAGATGATTACTCACTTGTAGCTCCTTGTGGCGAGGTGAACTTCTTCAAATTCAAGTTTTTCAACGTTGAGGTTTGGCTTCATCGGGTCGCCGCCCCACTCCCATGCAGAAACATGGCAGTAGTTGTCGTCGTCGCGAAGTGCTTCACCATCATCGGTCTGGTATTCAGCGCGGAAGTGACCGCCACAGCTTTCCTTACGGTCAAGAGCGTCGTGACACATCAACATTCCCAACTGGAAGAAGTCGTCGACTCGACCAGCCTTTTCAAGCGTTTGGTTCATGCTTTCGCCAGTACCCGTGACGCGCAGGTCCTTCTTGAACTCTTCGTACAACGCTGGAATTTCAGACAATGCCTTTTCAAGACCTTGTTCTGTGCGCTCCATACCGCAGTAATCCCAAATGATTTTTCCAAGTTCACGATGGAAGAAGTCTGGAGACTTTGTTCCACCTGCAGCGAGGTAGCCATTGAAACGCAAACGCGCTGCTTCTTCTGCCGCTTTGAACTCTGGGTGATCGGTACCAGGGATTGCCTTGTTCAACATTGGAGCCAAGTAGTTACCAATTGTGTACGGCAACACGAAGTAGCCATCAGACAAACCTTGCATGAGTGCGGATGCGCCCAAACGGTTCGCACCGTGGTCAGAGAAGTTGGCTTCGCCGGCTGCATACAAACCTGGAATGTTTGTCATGAGTTCGTAGTCAACCCACAGGCCACCCATTGTGTAATGGCTCGCTGGATAGATACGCATTGGCTGCTCATAAGGATTCTCGCCGGCGATGCGCTCATACATCTGGAACAAGTTTCCGTAACGCTCTTCAACAACTTCGCGACCAAGGCGCTGAATGGCTTCAGCAAAATCGAGGTACACGCCGTTTTTCTTTGGACCAACGCCAAGACCTTTATCCACTAAACGCTTTGCTGCACGCGATGAAATGTCGCGTGGAGCCAAGTTGCCAAACGATGGATACAAACGCTCAAGGTAGTAATCACGCTCGTTCTCAGGCACTTCATGTGCAGGGCGTGTCTCGTCTGGATTTGTTGGAACCCATACGCGACCATCGTTACGCAACGACTCTGACATCAAAGTCAACTTTGACTGGCTGTCATCGCTTTGCGGAATACATGTTGGGTGAATCTGTGTGTAGCAAGGGTTCGCAAACAACGCACCCTTACGATGCGCACGCCATGCTGCAGTGACGTTGCACGCCATTGCATTGGTTGACAAGAAGAAAGCGTTTCCGTATCCACCAGTTGCCAACACAACTGCATGAGCAGCATGTGATTGGAGTTCACCGGTCACAAGATCACGAACAACAATGCCTGATGCATGTCCATCGATAACGACGATGTCAATCAATTCGGTGCGGTTGAACAAACGAATGCCACCAAGACCTACTTGACGCGAGAACTGCTGATATGCGCCCAACAAAAGCTGTTGCCCAGTTTGACCGCGTGCATAGAACGTGCGACTTACTTGAGCACCACCGAATGAACGGTTGTCTAACAAACCGCCGTATTCACGGGCAAAAGGAACACCTTGGGCCACCATTTGGTCAATGATGTCGATGCTGTTTTCAGCAAGACGATGCACGTTTGCTTCACGTGCGCGAAAGTCGCCACCTTTGACTGTGTCGTAGAACAACCGATGAATGCTGTCGCCGTCACCCTTGTAGTTCTTTGCACCGTTGATACCGCCCTGGGCAGCAATGGAGTGCGCACGACGTGCTGAGTCATGAAATGTAAATGCGTCGACTTGGTATCCGAGTTCGGCAAGTGTTGCTGCAGCTGAAGCACCGGCAAGACCGGTACCCACCACAATGACTTTGAACTTGCGCTTGTTGTTGGGGTTCACCAACTTCATGTTGTCTTTGTAGCTATTCCATTTGTCGGCCATCGGGCCAGCAGGAATTTTGCTATCGAGTTGAACTGTGTTTTTTGCTAGGAGATTATCTGTGAGGCTCATGGGGTTCTTCTTTCTTCAGAGCGATGGGTCAGCCGACAACGCCGGCCATGACGGCGATAGGGAATGAAACGTTTCCGACAACAACGATTGCGGCAAAGCCTGTGGCAAATGCGCGACGCCATGTGTTGAAGCGAGGGTTATTCCAACCAAACGATTGGAAAATGCTCCACGCGCCATGGAACAAGTGAATGCCCAACAACACGTTTGCAAACACATAGAACAACGCAACAGGTGTGCGCTGAAATGAGTACACAATGCTGGCGTACACCGCTTTTACAGGTTCGTCATCACCGGGATGAGCAATCATTTTTCCGACCTCAGAGTTCACGACTCCAAATGTCAAGTCTGCAAGGTGCCATACAAGAAAAGCCAGGATCACTAATCCAGACATGCGCATTGTGCGACTCGCAAAGTTCGCAATCTGATAGTCACGCTTGCTCTGGTATTTCACTGGTCGTGCATGACGGTTCATGACGGTGAGTGAATAGGCAGCATGAAGGTGCAAGAACAACATCGTGATGAGCCCACCACGAAGAATCCACAAGACCCATCCCTTTGGTGCCAGTGGGTACAAAAGTGTTTGTAAAAAGTGCGCGTAGTGATCGAGGTCTGCAGCACCTGCGTACATCTTCAGGTTTCCGATCATATGGAAAAGAACAAAGCCCATCATCGCGATGCCGGTGGCACCCATGACGTACTTCTTGCCCACTGCAGTGGAATACAAGTCAAGAAGGAACGGGCGACGTTTCTTCTTGGCAGTAGCGGTCCCTGTGACGGGGCCTCTCTGGCTCGTAACTATCTGTGCCATATTTGGACTCCTTGCCGACTGGGCCACGCAGTGGTGCAATCGCACTTGAAACGGTACCCCCCAAGCCCCCCAAGACACCAACTTGACCATTTCGCAGCTCCGTGCCTTTTTTCACTTCCCGCAATGTTCCATCCAGGGCAGGGATGTTTGTCGCCAGAAGTCAGTGGTTCTGCCATCCGTCGAATACGCCTGCGTCTGCCACAGAGTCGGGCGTCATGGCCAGCCGTTTGTGTATCCCCCACTCGCGTTCGAAAAGTTCTCGCGCAGTTCTCGGAAACTTTCGGCAGACTAGAAACATGCGATATCTCAGTCTTGAATGGATAGAGGCCATGCAGTCGCTTGTAGGCGCAAGCGAATCGATGCAGGCCGCAGCACAGACTCACGAAATCGGAATCACTCAAGTTGTCAACGATGGGCCAGAAGGCACTGTCATGTATCACTTGCAGGTAGGTAATGGTGTTGCCACTTTTGGCGCTGGACCCGCATCAGTTGAACATGTGCGCATGGAACAATCATGGGAAACTGCAGTTGCAGTTGCAACTGAACAAGTCGCAGCACAAGAAGTTTTTATTAAGGGTCAGGTTCGCATCGGCGGCGACTCACAGCGCATCATGGATTCGCTCCCCGTCTTTGCTGCACTGGATGCGGCGTTCGCTTCGGTGCGATCCGAAACTGTGTACGAATAGTTCTTACAGAGAACGTGCGGTGCTTGGGGCAGAACCGCGAGCCGCATCTTCGTTCGAGCCAAATTGTGCTGACACGATTCCCAAAGTGACCGCTGCCAACAACACAATCACTAGACCAACCAGAGCACGACCTGCACTCAGGCGTGGCACGGCTGAATGACTCTGCCGATCGTTGCTGGTGTGGGTAATGGTGGTCATTTCTGGATTCCTGATAATTCCGAGTGATTTAGTCAGGTATCTAATCAGAACCAGTGCCAATTAGCAACTTCGGGGTCTACCCCTGGCGGAAATAGGGATTTTCGGGCTGCAGCATGGCTGCAATGGCAGCGTCCATGTCAGGGGCACTGGAGCGCGCCATAGCGAGCGCAGAGAGCGTCGCATCCCGATTATTGGCAAAGACTGCTTCCTCGTCGTTTGCGGCCGGATTGACCCATACAGCAGCAATGAGGACATACGACTCTGAGACCGGCGGGATATGCCCATCGATGTGCGCTTGGCCCACCCCGGCTGCCACTCCTGCCTGCGCAGCCCCCCACGTGAGAGACCCGTGAGTGTCATTTTCAATGGCGGCCTTATTCACCAACAGCGTGAACGGAAGTATCGGGACTCCTGGTTTGGCAACAGCCACAAACGGCACATGGCCCGCACGTGGTGTGGCAAGTGCAGTTGCCCACGCAGTGCCGACTGGGCCATTACGGACACCCATCACTGTGTTGATGTGAGCTGCGTTGACGCCTTCGCCAACAAAACCCTCACCAATAAAAATGCGTTGATCACTCATGCGGGCAACCTTCCATAGCGACCAAGTTTCAATTCAGTGTTTGAATCTGTGCCGGGTTTCGTGTCGTATGCCAACAAAGCAACATGACGTGCGACATCACCATGCACTTTCGACACGCGGTGATAACTCCATCGACCATTAAATACCATCAAAGTTCCTGGCGTCATTGGTTCAATTCGTACAAGGTCGTCGCGCTCACCACTACGAATGGCGGCAACTGTTTCTGCGTTGTCATTACCCATGGACCGAATGCGTGGCACGTTTTCAAAATGACCACCTTCAAGCGATGGTTGCAATGCAATGGAGACAACAAAATCAGTTTGGTCAAAGTGCCAACCCAGTTCATGACCATCTCGCATCACCGCCAAGTTCAATGCACCAAACGGATCGGCATATCGATACAACTGTTTTTCTCCGAGAACGCGAGCCACAAACTCCATTAACGGTTCCCATTCGTACAGTGCACGAATGACACTGTCTTTGGGGAATTGGTCGTATGCGACTACGTCAAGATTGGCATTCACCGTGGTGTGATACGCCACCTGCGCCAACTCATCGCACTCGGCAACTAAACCAGGTAATGCAGATTCTTTAATGAATCCCGGCAACACAACAATGTTTTCATCAACAAAAGCTTGGTTCAATTGCGATGTTAAGGCGTTGTCGTTCATTGGCCACCGGTCAGTGTCGACCAGTGACGCAACGTTCATTAGATAAGACCCAGTTTCTTTACTTCGTCACGTTCTTCAACAAGTTCAGCAACTGAAGCGTCGATGCGGGCGCGACTGAACTCGTCAATCTCGAGACCTTGCACAATGCTGTACTTGCCGTCTTTACATACACATGGGAACGACGAGATGATTCCTTCAGGAACTCCGTAACTACCGTCAGATGGAATCGCCATGGATACCCAGTCGCCTTCGGCTGTTCCGAGTGCCCATGAGTGCATGTGGTCGATAGCAGCGTTTGCGGCTGATGCAGCGGACGATAATCCACGAGCCTTGATGATGGCAGCGCCACGCTTTGCAACGGTTGGAATGAAATCATTCTCTAACCACGCCTGATCGTTGATGAGCGCTGCTGCGCTTTTTCCGTTTACTTCACAATGAAAGAGATCGGGGTACTGGGTGCTTGAGTGATTACCCCAGATGGTCATCTTCTTAATTGCAGTAACAGGCTCTCCGACTTTGGCAGCCAATTGACTAACGGCACGGTTGTGGTCGAGACGAGTCATTGCTGTGAATCGGCCCGGGTCGATGCCCTTGGCATTGTTCATTGCGATCAACGCGTTTGTGTTTGCTGGGTTGCCAACAACAAGAACTTTGATGTCTTTCTTTGCAGCCGCTGCAATGGCCTGACCTTGTGGTTTGAAGATCCCACCGTTTGCGCTCAACAAGTCGCCGCGCTCCATGCCGTCTTTACGTGGCATTGCACCAACAAGGAATGCTGCGTCTGCATCACCGAATGCAACTTCGGCATTGTCTGTGCATTCGACACCTGCAAGCAATGGAAACGCGCAGTCATCGAGTTCCATGCGCACGCCTTCAAGCGCACCGAGCGCTGGAGTGATTTCGAGCAATTGCAAAATCACTGGAGTGTCAGGACCAAAGACGGCACCAGAGGCAATTCGGAAAAGGAGGCTGTAACCGATTTGGCCAGCAGCTCCGGTAACAGCGATACGAACGGGAGTTTTCATGCCTCTAAGCGTAGGCACTCACGACCGTGGAATCCCAATGCTGGGAGACCGAAAAGCGGCTTTTCAGCGACCAATGCCCCGCAAAATGAACGCAACGTAATTGTCCTGGCCGACAGCATTGAGATGCACCTTGTCTTTGGCAAACCATTCGGGGTGCGCAGTTGCATGCCCGTACCAATCAAGCACCGTGACGTTGCTCCACCGCTCGGGCAGAGCATTGATTATCTTGTTGTTGATCTTTTGATACTCACGAGAGGGAACGTGGATGTTCAACACGAACACCCTCGGTATGTCCTTTAGCGGCGCAAGAATCGCATCGAATGTTGAGGCCTTCGTTGTGCCGTTCGTACCAAGGTGAATCACCACGTTGTCGCCTAATTCATCCATGGACAAGTAATACCGAAAGATCTGTTTGGCGTACAGCACTTGGCGGTTTTTCTCTGCGTCAACTGTGAGGCCAAACGAACTCAATTTCTTTGCTGCACCCAACATCACAGAGTCACCGACAGCCAAGACATCAATCTTTCCTTTCGGTACCGGCGCAACTGTTGTTGTCGTCACTCCTGGAATCGTGCTTTGAGAACTCGGAACTGTCGTTGTGATGCGAGTGACAGCTTCCTCATTTTCATCAAGACCTGCAGTGATGTCGTCTGGAATCACACGAGCACCCACCATGCTCACCACTGAGAACACAGGAACGACTGCAAGTGTTCCAAGCAACACTGCAACAGGTGCGCGCACCGTGCCACCGCTGCGACGCCAGTCTGTCCAGATTGCTTTTGTTCGTCCCGTACGGACAGGAGTTTCAATAAAGCGATAACTAGCTTCTGTTATCACCAATGTGATCGCCATCAGTGCACAGAACTCTTGAATGTTCAGCGCATTCTCAGCAATTTTTCGATATGCCTGGAACACCACCCAGTGATACAAGTACAAACCGTAGGAACGCTTCCCTATCCACACCAGAATCGGTGTGCCAATGACGTACTTTCCTAATCGTGAACGTGGGTGCGTCACGGTGGCAATTGCAACCAGTGTGGCCACGCCTACTGCAATCAGCCCACCTTGATACAACAAGTCATAGCCCTGCGTGCCGCCGTCCACCACGTTGACAACTTCACGAAACTTCCAACACATGAATCCCAATGCAACAAGTGACAACACACCTGCAACATCAAGCGCATTGGCATTTGAACCAGCACGACCTCTACGAATAGCCCACGGACGCCACATGGTGGCAAGTGCAGCCCCTAACAACAATCCGCTTGCTCGAGTTGCAGTGCCTAGATAAATGAAATCAATGCGAGAAACTTGTCGCCCAAAAAAATTCATGTATTGCTCGGGTGTGACAGCAAAGGTGTCAATCGGACCAGATCGGTACAGCATGGCCGACCACACACCAAGACCAATTGCAATCGCTGTGAATACCAAACCCAAAATTGGCAACGTTCGTGGACGAATACGGCGAAGAAGCACGAACATCACAAGTGGCCAGATGATGTAGAACTGTTCTTCCACTGCCAACGACCACAAGTGACGTAATGGAGCAAAGGCAAAACCAGAGGTGTACGAAGAACCAGTCCAAATTTGGAACCAGTTTGAAATGTAGGTGACTCCACCGAGAACATCTCCACGCAACATTCCGAGACGATCACGATCAAAGAGTGCGCAATACACAATTGTTCCAAGAAGAAGTGTGAAGAGCGCAGGAAGCAATCGACGCGCACGGCGCATCCAGAAATTACCGAGCGATACCGTGCCTGAACGTTCTCGCTCGGCTATCAACAACAACGTGATGAGATAACCAGAGATGACGAAAAAGACTTCAACTCCAAGGAAACCACCGCCAAGCCAGTCGTGATTCGCGTGGTACACAACAACGGCCAAAACAGCTATTGCACGAAGGCCATCGAGGCCGGGAACATAAGGCACCACAGGTCCACGGCGTGTTCCCCAGGCCGGCGTACCACCGGCGAGTTGCTGATTGTCAGAACTGTTCATAGTCAACGAACTAGGCGACGGGAAGGCCTAGTTGCGTGTATATGTCGCGAGTGGCGGTTGATTTATTCATTGTGTAGAAGTGCAGACCTGGCGCACCGGCTTCAAGCAAGGCAGCACACAGTTCAGTTGCTGCTTCAACACCAATACGACGGACATCTTCCGGTGTTTTGCCAGATTCCAATCGCTCGCGCAACCACGATGGGAATGCAGCACCAGACAGTTCGGCCATACGTTCTACTTGACCAATATTTGTGACGGGCATAATTCCCGGCACCACTGGTTTCGTCACACCAAGATCGGCCAAATCGTTCACAAGCGAGATGTAGTGCTCTATGTCGAAAAAAAACTGTGTCGTTGCAAAATCTGACACGCGAAGTTTTTCGGCTAGAAAGCGACGGTCCGTAGCCAGGTCTGGTGAACGGGGATGCCCCTCCGGATGTGCCGCAACGCCGATGGACAGATCTGAGATTTCGCGCAGGTGTTCAATGAGGTCTGTGGCGTAGGTGTAATCGCTCGGGCGTGCATCGGCTGGGTCTTTTGGCGCATCACCAGCGAGAGCCAAAACATTCACGATGCCGGCCTCGACATACGTAGCAATGATGTCTTCAATCTCAGCGCGCGTATGACCAACACACGTGAGGTGCGCCATTGGCGGAACATTGGTTTCGCGTTGTACCCACAACACTGTGTCGCGGGTGTGCTCGCGTGTGGAACCGCCCGCGCCGTACGTAACCGACACAAAGGATGGGCCAAGCGGTTCTAATTCGGCAATGGTGCGACCAAGCGACATAGAGGCTGCTGCAGATTTTGGTGGTGAGAACTCAAACGAAAAAGTTCTGCCTGCAGCAAGAAGGTCTGCGATACGCGCCATTTGTACAGTCTACGACTTGACTAGTGATGGGATGGTGCGAAACATGGTGCGAAATTCGCCGACACATTATGCGCCATCTATATATGAGGTACTGGAGTGCACTCAGGGTGGAAAGAACAAATCTGTATCTGAAGTGAGATCTTTCGAAGGGCTACATCCCGTTGGTGACGGCTACTTCGTCTAACAGCGGCAACTGCTCCAGGCCCAACAAAGCGAGATAGGTGTTGTGGTAGTGGTGCAGGGCGGGCTCGTTGCGGCCGAACACCACATGCCTCATCGCTCCCGAATTCGCTGCAGTCTGCTGCGAGGAGGCCATTGCGTAATCCTCGTCACGAATCACGTGCGAAAACTTCTGAGCGATATCAGCAGCAAATACCGTCATCTCATCGCCCAACGCGGCAATCGTTGGTTTCAGGTAGAAGCTCACACGGCTCACATGCCGACCCGGGTCGTTGCGATCGGGGTAAGCGCGCACAAGAAAGCACCCAGCGTCGAACGGCAACAGAATCACGTTCGGAAAAATCCAGTACACGGGCAGACCGGCAACGGTGATATCCCACTGCTCCTCGGGTAACAAGCGCATGGCATCGATGTCGCGCTTGCACAGGATCATTCGGTGCAGATGACCGGCCTCGTCGTAACACTGCACGTTGCCGTGGAAGGCGTTGAACAGCGTGTCCTTGTGCAACACAGAGAAGTGATACGTCTCACCAAAGGTATCCATCGCCAGCTTCCAGTTGCATTCCGTGTCGAACACCTGCCGCGTTAGTGGAACAAGATCAGCAAAGTTCCATGTCGGGAACTCGTCGTTGAACCATTCGCCTAACAGCTGGTCGAGATCAATCGTGGCTTCCGGGTCGGGATGCACGAACAGCAAGCCGTGCCGTTCCTCGGCCGCAAGCGGTCGCAGGCCAAGACAGCTCTTGTCGACATCGCCAAAGTGTTCGGACTTCGGCACACCAACCAGCGCGCCACCGGTGTCGTAGGACCACGCATGAAATGGGCAGGTGAAGCGTCGTGTCGTGCCGCGCTCCTCAGTTTCAACGATGACTCCCCGATGACGACACGAGTTCACGAATGCCTTGAAGGACCCGTCGTGGTCGCGCGTTGCCAAGATGGGAATTCCAAGGTCGTTGTTCGTCAGGAACGAGCCTGGTTCTGGAAGGTCGCCCGACAGCCCAATGCACTGCGGCGTCGCCATGAAGAACTCATTCCACTCGCGCTCAGACCGCGCCGAATCGGTATAGGTGTCCGTCGGCAAGCGCCGGAAACCACCGGCGTCTTCGGTGGTGCCCGCGTCCAGGTGGGCACAGAGTTGTTTGATCAGACGTACTTGCTCATCGTGTCGCATATTTAGAGTGAACTCTAAATATGTCGAAAAGTCAAGTCAGACAACTCGTCTGGGCCACCACCACACTGCACACCTACATCGAAGGGAACCCAGCCAAGGCGTGCCATACTCGTGCCGTGGAAGGACCGCGGGATCTCAATAAGACGAAGCGGCGTGACGCAATCCTGGATGCTGCAGTCACCCTGCTTGGCACACGCGACTCCAATGACATCTCCACCGAAGAGATCGCTGCGCTCGCCGGCGTGTCAGCGGCCACCGTGTACAACCTTGTCGGCACGCGCAATGAGTTGATGTACCAACTCGTCAGCCGAATCCTGACCGACCTTGCCGAATCGCTGAAGGCGATCGACCCCGGCGACCCGATCGCCGAAGCACAGTTGATTATCGAACACACCGTGCGCGCATTCGTCAGTAACCCCAACGCGTACCGACAAGTTGTGGCTGTTACTCAACGCGCCGCAGCCGCACATCCCACTCCGGTCGAGCCAGCCAGCTTTCAAGTCGTTGCCATGCGCCAGGCACAGTCAATGGGCATCGTCCGTAAAGACATCGACGCATCGGGATTGGCCCGCCAGATCTTCCTTTCTTACACGGGAGCCGCCATGTTGTGGAGCGCAGGCCGAATTGACGATGCGGGCTTTCTAACTGCCGCCCGGCATGGGCTCTTCACCGCTCTTGCCGCAGCGGCAACAGATGATCATCGCGAACAGTTCATCGATCGCATGCGGCCTCTTAGTAAGACCCTTGAGAAGAAGGCGTGGAGATTCAAGGGGTCGCCCAACGCCACCTCGTGACCAGTTGGAATGCCAACAACACGTCACCATGCCAGTGGGCTGCCTAGATAGAAAGATTGTGCGTTCCAAAAACGCCGTTTCGCTTTCCAAACGTTTACTGAAACCCCAACCACTACCCCATCAACACAGGCTTTGGGAATTACGCACCAGCCTCGCTAGTGGCGGAAATGGCGAGTGCCAGTAAAGACCATGGCAATTCCATGGGTGTTGGCCACCGCGATGGATTCTTCGTCTCGGACACTGCCACCGGGTTGGGAAATAGCAGTGACACCAGCGGCGGCCAACGCTGAAACGGTATCGCCAAATGGAAAGAAGGCGTCGCTTGCAGCAACTGAACCATTCGCTCGTTCACCAGCACGGCTAATTGCTAGACGTGCTGCATCAACACGGTTTGGTTGACCCCCACCAATTCCCACAACAGTGTTGCCATTCGCCAAAACGATTGCATTGCTCCATGTGGCAGCAACTGTTTGCCATGCGAGCAACAAGCTTGACCATTCAGTATCAGACGGTGCACGTTCTGTAACAACAGTGAAATCATCGAGTGGTTCATCAACTTCATCGACAGATTGCACTAACAAGCCGCCATCAATAGAACGAACATCAATAGCCATTGAATGAAATGGTGCTGCCCCTTCGATGAGACGAAGGTTGTCTTTCTTGCACAAGATTTCTAATGCGTCGGCTGAGAACGACGGAGCAACAACTACTTCAGTGAATATTTCAGAAATTGCTCGTGCGGTGTCAGCGTTGACTTCTCCATTCACAGCCACAATGCCGCCAAAGGCACTTACTGGGTCGGCTCCATGTGCTTGCGTGTATGCCTCAAAGATTGTCGCAGCAATTGCAACGCCACACGGATTTGCGTGTTTCACAATGACAGCAGCAGGTTGATCGAATCGGCTTACTAATTGCCATGCAGCTTCAGTGTCGAGAACATTGAGATACGACATCTCCTTGCCGTTCAACTGAACCGCAGCATCCCACCAACTCTCCACACCTGGTAGTCGATATCTCGCGCCAGTTTGATGCGGATTTTCTCCGTAACGCAATACTTCTGCACGTTCTGCAACAAGCGTAAGAATTGGTGGCACGGTTGCATCTTCCCTGTCGCTCGTTTCTTCGGCCATCCACGAAGCAATTGCAGCGTCGTATGAACTTGTAATCCGAAATGCTTTTTGTGCCAAGCGACGACGTGCATCGATTGTGAAGAATCCACCTTCAACCATTTCAATGACATCTTCATAATCTGCGGTGTCAACCACAACGCCAACATGTGCGTAGTTCTTTGCTGCGGCGCGCACCATGGCAGGTCCACCAATATCAATCAGTTCAATGCTCGGATTTGAAGAAAACGGATACAGATTGACAACAACAAGGTCGAGGCCCTCAATGCCATGAAGTTTCATCTCCGCTACATGATCTGCATTGTCCCTGTCGGCAAGAATGCCGCCGTGCACTTTGGGGTGCAACGTGACAACGCGATGATCAAGGATGGGAGCAAGGCCCGTGATATCTGCAACGTCTGTAACTGGAAGACCAGTTGCTGCTATTGCTGTTGCGGTTCCACCGCTTGACACCAAAGTCCAGCCACAGTTATGCAACGACGTGGCAAATTCAATGATGCCAGTCTTGTCGTAAACCGAAAGGAGTGCGCGTGGCACTTAGCGAAGTCCTGCCACGATCTCAGCCATCAACGAACCAGCTTCGGTCGGGTTATTTCCCACCTCCACACCAGCATCGCGAAGAGCATCCATTTTGCCCTGAGCAGTTCCTTTGCCACCAGAAACAATTGCGCCAGCGTGGCCCATCTTCTTTCCTGCCGGCGCAGTAACGCCTGCAATGTATGCAGACATCGGCTTGGTGACATTGGCCTTAATGAACTCAGCTGCCTCTTCTTCTGCGGAACCACCAATTTCACCAATCATGATGATTGCGTGAGTTTCAGGATCTGCTTGGAATTCACGAAGGCAATCAATGAACGATGTTCCAGGAACAGGATCGCCACCAATACCTACACATGTCGATACGCCAATGCCGCGTTGCTTCAATTCGTAGAGAGCCTGATACGTGAGAGTTCCTGAACGCGAAACAATTCCAACGTTTGGACCTTTTGCGCTTGGAAGTTCTGCAATTTCACCAGCTGTAATACCAATGTTGCATTTTCCCGGACTAATGATTCCTGGGCAGTTTGGCCCAAGCAAACGAACCTTCGGATAATCGCGTACCAACGTGTTGTACGTGCGTGCTTCGTCTTGGGCCGGAATGCCTTCGGTGATGCACACGATGAAAGTGATTCCTGCAGCCGCAGCTTCCAAGATTGCAGCAGATGCAGCCTTTGGTGGAACCGTTACGAATGATGCAGTTGCACCAGTTGCAGACACTGCTTCAGCAACGCTGTTGTATACGGGGATACCTTCAACGTCTGAGCCACCTTTGCCCGGAGTTACTCCAGCAACAACTTGTGTTCCGTATGCCTTGTTGCGCAAGCCGTGGTACTTACCTTGACCACCAGTAAGTCCTTGCACAATGACTTTTGTATTTTGATCGACGAAAATTGCCATGGCGTAGTCCTTACTTTGCCAATGCCACTGCTGCTTCAGCAGCTTCAAGCATGGTGGGTTTGCTGGTGAGTTTTGATTCTGGAATGCCAGCGTTCTTCAAGATCTCACGACCTTCTTCAGCGTTTGTTCCGTCGAGACGAATAACAATTGGAGCACGCAAATCAACACGACCCATTGCTTCGACAATTCCCTTGGCAACTTCTTCACCACGGGTAATGCCACCAAAGATGTTGATGAAAATACTCTTGACGTTCTTGTCTGAGTTGATGACATCGAGCGCGCTTGCCATGAGGTCGGCATTTGCGCCGCCACCGATATCGAGGAAGTTGGCCGCAGAGCCGCCAACCTGATTTACAACGTCGAGTGTGCTCATTGCGAGTCCAGCACCATTGGCGATGATGCCAACTGTTCCGTCAAGACCGATGTATTGAAGTCCCTTTTCGCGGGCGAGTTGTTCACGCGAATCAAGTTCTTCGGTTGCTTTGAACTCTTCCCATTCTGGATGACGGAAATCTGCGTTTGAGTCAAGGCTTACTTTTGCATCTAACGCGTGCACTTCGCCTGTTGGCTTCAGAATCAACGGGTTGATTTCTGCCAAGTCACAATCGCCTTCAACGAAGCAGCGATACAACTTCACAAGAATGTCGGCAACGCCTTGTTGAGCCTTCTCTGGGATCTTGGCATCAATTGCTGCCTTCTTTGCGCCAGCAGTGTTGAGACCGTCAACTGGGTCAATGTGCAGCATGAGAATTGCATCAGGGTTCTTTGCGGCTACTTCTTCAATCTCCACGCCACCTTCAGCACTCAACATAAGCAAGTGCTTCTTTGCTGCGCGATCAAGTGTGAATGAGGCGTAGTACTCCTCAGCAATGTCGGATGCATTTTCTACCCATACACGCTTCACAACATGGCCCTTAATGTCCATACCCAAAATGTTTCCGGCGTGTGTGCGTACTTCGTCGGCATTGTTTGCCAATTTGATGCCACCAGCTTTTCCACGTCCGCCAACTTGCACTTGTGCTTTCACTACTACTGGATATCCAGCAGCATCTGCAGCAGCAACTGCTTGGTCAACGGTGACTGCAACGTCACCCTTTGAAACTGGAATGTCGTAGCGCGCAAAATATTGCTTGCCCTGGTACTCAAAAAGGTCCATGAGTTACTCCCTATTGTCGAGTTCTTCTTCAAGCCATTGGCAGATTGCTTTTAGCGATGAGCCTGGTCCAAAGATGTTGCCCACGCCCTGCTCGCGAAGTGCGCGTGCATCTGCATCAGGAATCACTCCACCACCGAAGATCAAAATGTCGGCCATGTCGCGATTGCGAAGTTCTTCCATCGTGCGGGGGAAAAGTGTGAGGTGTGCACCAGAAAGAAGCGACAGCCCAACAGCGTCTGCATCTTCTTGTAATGCGGTCTCGGCGATTTGTTCTGGCGTTTGATGGAGGCCTGTATAGATGACTTCAAAGCCGTGGTCCCTCAGGGCACGGGTGATGGTCTTGGCTCCTCGGTCATGACCATCTAGGCCTGGCTTGGCAACGACTACTCGATACGGGCGCTTCACAGAAGGGAAACCCTACGCTGAACAGGGGTTTAGTTACCAACCCGCCACAATGGGGGGTATGGAATCTCCCAAACTTCGCTCCCCATTAGCCCGAGCCGTCGTGCCCGTTCTCGGCGGAATTGCCTTCTTTACCCTGTTTTTCTTGGGTTTGTGGGTTGTTGCCACCGTCATCAATGACCGAGCCGAACCCACCTCGGCCATCGGCAACAAAGTCTTTGAAGTGGGCAAGGTGGAGGTCATGGCCAAGTCAATTGCCACAGACGGCCCCCTTCTTCTCCCCGATTTAAAGAGCCCCGACGGGGTGCGCTCCATAGTTCTCGACCACACAGGTGACGACCCAGCCACCGGCTGGCAGGCCTATTACGGATACCCAGCCGACAGAGATGCAACGTGTCTTGTCACTCATGTTCGCGGAAGTCGAACGTTTACAGATTGCGACGGACGCACAATTGCGGTGTCGGAACTCACTGCGCCCAACGAAGTGCGACCAATTGTTGAAAATAGAAAGACGCTCTACATCGATCTTCGTGGATTGACTGCCAGCAACTCAACATTGCCGTAATTGAAAACTTACGAAGCAGCAGTTGCGTCAACTAAGCGAATCGCAAACTCTTCTGCATGCTCTGCGAGATGACCGCGCTGCAAAGCGAGGCCGCCAACAACGTCGGCGCCAAGTGTCAACAACGTGTTTGTCATGACATTCAGAGACTTGCCCGGATTCAACGCATACGTGCAAAACGAGACGGCTTTCTTTCCCGACATTGAAGGAAGTTGACGCAATCGATCAATGGCCCATGGCGCCTGACCCACTACAAACAGACCATGCACCCATGTTCCAACAATGACTGTGTCTGCATCTTGAATAGATGCGTGGTGTGGCTGCTTCACAGATGAAATGCCAGTGATTGACCAGCCTTCTTGTTGCAAGTTGGCCGCGATCAGTTCGCCTGCCTTCCATGTGTTGCCAGTAAGACTTTCGATAAGGAGTGCTGCCTTCATGACTTCATTTCTACTACTGCTGCCAACCGGATTCCGATTTTTCTACATCTTTTTCAGTGGGGCCCACGCTAAAGCCAAGTGTTTGGTGCCCTTGTCACGGAACCGCACTGTGACTTCGGCCTTCTCGCCTGTTCCCTTGATTTCAATAACGACACCTTCACCAAAGACTGAGTGTTCGACATCGTCACCCACCTTCAAACCGGTGAGGTGCTCAACATTGCGTGGTTCAGACGGGGCTCGCATTGCGCGTTCAGCACGTTTGGCTCCAAAAGTGCGCCCCATTGACTCGTCATCTTCATTGCGTCGCTTGTACGGAGGAATGTCGCCATCGTTCCAGTCGCCAGTGCTTCGTCCATACGTGCGCCCATGGTCTGCACCGGAATCGACATTGCCTTGACGATCGAATAACTCGGCCGGTACTTCAGCAAGAAAACGCGAGGGTGGGTTGTACTGAGATTGCCCGTACAACATGCGTTGCCACGCATGCGAGACAAACAAGCGCTCGCGTGCACGTGTTAGCCCCACATACGCAAGGCGACGTTCTTCTTCTAATTCGTCTGGGTCTAACAATGCACGACTATGCGGAAAGATGCCTTCTTCGCAACCAACGAGGAATACAACGGGATATTCCAAACCTTTTGCTGAGTGAAGCGTCATCAACACAATGTGATTCTCGGCGTCGAGGTCATCGGTGTCGGCAACTAACGCAACCTGTTCGAGAAACTCCTCCACTTGTGTGAATTCCGCAGCAGATCCAATGAGTTCGGCGATGTTTTCCAGGCGACCCGCTGCTTCAACAGAATCTTCTTGCTCTAATTCAGTGATGTAGCCACTGTTATTCATTGCCACTTCCAGCAGTGCAGATGGCCCATCGGCAAGAGCCACATTCATTTCATCAATCAGAGTGACAAAAGAAGCGATTCCCTTAATAGCTGCGCCAGATACTCCAGCTTCGGACGCGCGTCGCATGGCCTCAACAAATGAGATGGAATGCACCGCTGCAAACGCATCAATTTTTCCGATGCTTGTGTCGCCGATACCGCGCTTTGGAACATTGAGCACTCGCTTGATGCTGATCTCGTCGAGTGGGTTAGCGCCAGCCTTCAAATATGCAATGGCATCTTTCACTTCGCGACGCTCATAGAACTTGGTACCGCCAACAACTTTGTACGGGATGCCCGCACGCATCATTGATTCTTCAATTGCACGGCTCTGCGCGTTGGTGCGATACATCACTGCAATATCGCCCCACGCCCGTTTTTCTTTCTTCTGTAGATCCTGGGCGGTGCTTGCCACCCACGACGATTCGTCATATTCGTCTTCAGCGAAATAACGAACGATACGTTCCCCGTCTCCGGCTGATGTCCACAGATCTTTTGGTCGGCGACCGATGTTTTGGGAGATGACAGCATTTGCTGCCGTAAGAATGGTTTGAGTACTGCGGTAATTCTGGGCCAACACCACCACTGTTGTTTCACCGAATGCATTTTCAAATTGATCAATATTGCGCATGTCGGCACCACGAAACTTGTAGATGCTTTGGTCGCTATCGCCCACTACACACACATTCTTGTGTTGTTGCCCAAGCAGAAGAACAATACGGTTCTGCGCTTGGTTGGTGTCTTGATATTCGTCAATCAAGATGTGTTTGAAGCGTTGTTGGAACTGCTGCAACACGGCCGGATGCAATTCAAACAAGCGAACAACGTTGACCAATAGATCGTCGAAATCCATGGCGCCTGCACGCACAAGACGAGCTTGATATTCACGATAGATCTCTGCGTGACGACGGGCCGCTACATGTTCAGCCGTGTCGAATGCTTTGGCAGGGAAAACTAATTCGTTCTTCCACAGACTGATACGCGATTGAGATGCTCCTGCCGGAAACTTCTTTGGGTCGAGACCCATATCGCGAATGACATAACCAATGAGACGTTTTGAGTCTTGCGAGTCGTAAATGGTGAACTGTTTTGGATAATCGATGAGCTCGGCATGTTGACGAAGCATGCGCACACACGATTTGTGAAAGGTAGTAACCCACATATTGCGTGCAACAGGGCCAACCAAATCAGCCACGCGATGACGCATCTCTTCTGCAGCCTTGTTCGTAAATGTGATGGCCAGAATTTCCATGGGGTGAATGCCCTGGGAAATGAGCCAGGCGATTCGCTGCGTGAGCACGCGTGTTTTACCCGAGCCAGCACCAGCAACTACCAATAACGGCCCACCGGGGTGATAGACGGCCTCTTCTTGGTCGGGGTTGAGTGGAATGTTCACCCCAATAGACGCTTTATGAGACTCAGACATGGTCTCGCCATCCTACGAGGCGAGTGTGTCTGGGCTGTGAATCAGAATTAGGCGCGTGCGTTGACCACGAAAGGCAAGGAACGAGGTCCTCGTACTTGCCCTGTGCTCCACGTAACCATTTCGTTTGGATCGACTGAGAAGTCTGGGAAACGCTTCAAGAACACTTCAATAGCAACATTCATTTCAAGGCGAGCCAAGTTTGAACCGAGGCAACGGTGAATACCAAGGCCGAAGGCGGCATGACGATTCTCTTCACGATCGATTACTACTTCATGAGCATTTGCAAATTGCTTGTCGTCACGGTTTGCCGCGGGGAATGGCAGAAGAACCCAATCTTCTTGCTTCATCTGAACGCCGTGAAATTCCATGTCTTCTTTCACAATGCGCGCCATTGTGACCGGGGCATACGCACGAAGGAATTCTTCGATTGCAGCTGGAATCATGTCTGGGTTTTCTACCAAACGGCGACGGTCAACCGAGTTGCTTGCAAGATGCCACAGTGAAGAACCAATGCCGCTCCATGTGGTGTCGATGCCAGCAATGAGGAGCAAGATAACTGTTCCAACGGTGTGCTCGAGCGACAACTTCTGACCCATGATTTCTGCGTTAAGCAAGAAGCTGATGAGGTCTTCACGTGGGTTCTCCATGTGATCGTTTACGTGATACGCAAGATACTGGTTGAACTCTTCGAACTTGGCCATGCGCTCTTCCGTGCGCTCTTCGCCAATTCCGCTGAGAACCAAGTTGACCCAACCACGGAATCTGTCACCGTCTTCAACGGGAAGTCCGAGCATGCGTGCAATCACCATTACTGGAATGTGTTGCGAGTACTGCAGTGCAGCATCGATGTGATTCGCATCGCCCATGTCGTCAATCAATTTGTTACAAATCTCGATGACTTCATCGCGCCAAGGATCAATCTTCTTTGGCGAGAAGGCTGGGAGCAACAAGCGACGTGCTTCAGCATGGAACGGTGGGTCTGAAGAGATAGGTGGAACTGGTCCGATTGGCGCACCAATACGATCAGGCACTTCGCTTGGCTTCAATTGACCAACAACTGGACCTTCACTTGAGAAATGATCTGTGTCGTACGCAATCTCGTGCACCATCTCGTGAGTGAGTGGGAGCCATACGCCGCCGTAACGATTGGTATGTGCAATAGGACAACCAGATGTTTTGAGGTCGTCCCAAATCTTGTGCATGTCAGCTGCGTATGCAGGTGAACCATGATCGAAGTCGGTCGCCCAGTCTGTGACTGGTCCAAAAACTGTTTCAGCCATGACTATTCCTCGATGCTGATTGCAAACTCGGGGCAATTAGCAAGAGCCAATCGCGCTTTGTCTTCGAGACCGACAGGAACTACCCCATCGTTCAGTTCGAAAGCATTGCCGAGGTCATCGACATCGAATAATTCAGGCGCAAGGGCATAACAACGGTTATGGCCTTGGCATTTTGAGGGGTCTACGCGTACTCGCATGTCCATAGCGTAGGCGTTGAGTGCCATAAAACCCTTGCTGGATGAACTCCGAAATCACAAGCACACGAATGCTGACAATCGCTAGCCCCCCCGAGCGTCTGACAACGGCGTGCGAGAATGTGGCCGTGGGTGCCCAGCAATTTGTCGTTCTTCTTCCTCCAACAGAGGGAAAAGCTGTGGGCGGGCAAGCAGATTCGCCTTGGAAACCAAATTCCGGTTCGTTCGGTACCAGCCTCGGGGGTCACCGGAGTGAACTGACGGCGCACTTAAAGAAATCAAAAGGCGGAGACCAAAAACTCCTAGGCGTTAGTGGGGCGCACCTAACTCGGGCACAACACGCAAACATGCACCTCGTAAATGCACCCTCGTTACCCGCGTGGCAGCGATACACGGGCGTTGTCTGGGATCACCTCGACCTTCCGTCGCTCACTGCTGCGCAACGAGCTTCATTCACAAAAAGAATTTACGTACCGTCTGGGCTCGCAGGATTAGTACGTGCAGATGACCCGCTACCCGACTACCGCTTGAAGATGGGAGCGCGACTTGCACCATTTGGAACACTCTCAAAATGGTGGCGTGATGACATCACTGCTGCACTTGTGAAGGCTCTGAAAGGTCGCGTCGTTCTCGACCTTTTGCCGAATGAACATCGAAGCGCAATCAATTGGGATCTTGTACCCACTGCATTACGAGTGGACCTAGTAGCGCACTCGGGTGGAATCGTTGGCGGCCACAACGCCAAAGCAGCCAAAGGACTACTAGCCCGACATTTGTTCTTGTCTACCGGCACAGATATTCGGCGTACTGTTTCATCATTCAAACATCCTGAGTATTCAGCAAAGGCGACATCGTGACATCAACTCAACTTTTTTCTCTCGAAGGAAAAGTCGCAATCATTACTGGCGGAAGCCGCGGGTTGGGCCGTGAGATGGCGCTTGCATTCGCAGATCACGGTGCAGATGTAGTGATCGCGAGTCGCAAAGTAGAAAACTGCGAAGTTGTTGCAAATGAGATCCGCGCCAAAGGACGCAAGGCATTAGCAATTGGTTACCACGCAGCATCGTGGGCTGATGCCGACTCGCTCGCTGAACAGGCAATCGCACATTTTGGTCATGTTGATGTTCTGGTGAACAATGCAGGAATGTCACCGCTCTATTCGTCATTGGTGGACGTGAGTGAAGAGTTGTACGACAAAGTTCTTGGCGTCAACCTCAAAGGACCATTCAGGCTTTCCACCTTGATTGCAACGCACATGTGTTCTGAACAAGCAGACGGCACAGTTCGCGGTGGCTCCATTATCAATGTTTCTTCTATCGCCAGCCAACGACCATCGCCGAATGAAGTTGTGTATGGCGCAGCAAAGGCTGCCATCAACAATCTCACTGTTGGTTTAGCGCATACGTTTGGTCCGCATGTTCGAGTGAACTGCATCGTTCCCGGACCGTTTCTGACAGATATCTCAAAGGCATGGGACATGGACCGGTTTCGACAAGCAGCAAAAGCCGCATATTCAATGCAGCGTGGAGGCGAACCGCACGAAATTGTCGGGGCTGCGTTGTACTTGGCCAGTGGTGCAAGCAGTTACACCACTGGAACACTCATCAATGTTGATGGTGGACCAAAGTAACTACTTCAGTTTTTCTGAGAAAAACTCCAACACCCGCTGAACGCTTGGATCGTCTCGTTGCTCAGTCAACACACTGTGATCCTTTGGTGATTGTGATGACAATTCAATTGCGATGAATGCATCACCTAACAATGTTCGAAGCGATGAAAACCTGTCGCCCACCAATTTGTCTTTATCAAAACGAAGACCGAGCACTTGGCAGCCATCTGCTGCGCGTTGAGCGATGACCGCAGCATCATCGGGAGACAAGTTAAGACTTGCAGCACGATCCTTACCGACAGGGAAAGGCAGCGATGGCTGTGACAACACAGGGGCAATCATGATGTCGTCGACCATCATGCCGAGCGCAAAGCCACCAGAGAAACACATGCCCACAGCACCAACACCTTTGCCGCCAACTTCAGTGTGAAGCGAACGTGCGAGCGCGCGCAACCAAGAGATGATGGGTGACGTCTTGTTGAGCGCCATCGTGGTGAACTCTTTTGCAACACACACCTTCAGCATCGACTGAGCGAGGTATCCATTGCTCACTTCACGACCAGGGGTACCTACGAGATTTGGCATGACAACTGTGAAACCCGCGTTGACTACTTCGTTGGCGAATCGTTCAACTGCCGGCGTAATGCCTGGAATTTCGTGAACAACAATGACAACCGGACCTTTGCCTTTGCGGTACGTCTCACGAGTGAGAGAGGCGGCAGTAAAAGAACCTCTTGTCCAGCCCTGTAATGACGAAACAACTTCCATGTCTATTTCCCTTTCAATGAAGCAAGCGCAGCTTCAGCCAAAGTTTCTGTACCAATCTTTAGTGGCATGAGGTCGACATCATGATCACCCATTGCCCCGTGCAAGTAACGCGCATACACGCCTTCTGAAATAACTGCCAAACGAAAACTTGAAAATGCTTTGTAATACCCAATGTTTGAAACATCGCGACCTGTGCGAGTCGCATATCTGTTGACAATCTCGTCGTACGTGCGAAAACCCGCGAGACCAGTCGGATCATTTGTGCGTGTCATCTGCATACCTGGGTCTGTCCAATACACACCGATGTACCCGAGATCTGCAAGAGGATCACCAAGTGTGCAGAGTTCCCAGTCGAGCACGCCTGCAATGTGTCCCGTCTCTAGATTCGTCAGACAATTTCCAAAGCGATAATCGCCGTGTGCAATAGACACTCCGTGCTGAACAGGAATATTCTCAGCAAGCAATCGTGCGGCTTCTTCAATCGCTGGTAACTCACGAGTCTTTGAGTTTGCCCACTGTGTAGACCAACGCTTCACTTGGCGCTCTACATACCCTTCGCGTTTCGCAAGATCTCCAAGACCAACAGCATCGATATCTACTG
The DNA here is from genome assembly GCA_005788815.1 of Actinomycetota bacterium. Lineage (GTDB taxonomy): Bacteria > Actinomycetota > Acidimicrobiia > Acidimicrobiales > Ilumatobacteraceae > UBA2093. The sequence goes on from SYAZ01000069.1 coordinate 25,319, forward strand.
CGTGAAGGTCAGCCAACACATCGACCAAGTGATCTGATGCGGTTGCGCGAAGATGTTCAGGCAGCAATTGACCTTTTTCAGGACTGTCTAACACCATGCCTGCGACATACGACATCACATAAAAGGCGGCTCCGTTCACTGACTCATCTGTGCACACACCAAGAGTTTTTGGGACAGGAACTCCTGTTTTACCAACTGCCGAGATGATGCGATGTTCGCGAGCCATGTCGTGTGCTGTTGCGAGTACATGACCAAGTGGTGGCCGGCGCAACACCATTTGAGTGCCGTGCGCATCCGCAACGAGAAATGTGAGGTTGCTGCGGCCGCCAGCGATTAACGAATACGAATACGGCCCTTCCACTCCATCAATGTGAGTGTTTAACCACGCTTCAACTTTTTCTTCGTCAATGCCTTGCATAGACACTGACCGTAGTGCCTGTCACCCTGGTCGGGCGACGCCAACTACTTTGTACCAACGAATCGGGCCAATCTTTACGACGTCGCCACGCTGCGGAGCGTGCACCATAGTGCCGTTACCAAGATAGATACCCACGTGGTGAATCGGAGATCCTGTGAAGATGAGGTCTCCTGCTTGAGCTAATTGCTTCGGGATGCGCGGCAACGAATTGAACTGCGCACGCGAATTTCTCTTCAGGCCTACTCCGGCCTTACCCCAGGCGTATGTTGTGAGTCCCGAACAATCGAATGCTTTTCCTGGAGAACTCATGCCGTACTGATAGGGAACGCCGAGTTGAGACAAAGCAGCACGAATTGCAGACTGACTTCGCGCCGACACCTTCGGAAGATTGGCATATCGTTTCTGAATTGATGCGTACTTGCTGTTGTACGAGTTTGCTTCGTTCTTTGCATCAATCAACGCTTGGGCATCGCGACGGCTTCGCTCTTCACGTAAAAGATCAACCAGGTCGCCCTGAACAGTGGACTGCAATTGTTCATACCGCGATGCAAGCGCTTCTGCAGCTCCTTGTCGCTTCAATACATTGGAAGCAACATTTTGTGCTTGCACTTTCTTCTTTTCGAGAACTTGCTTTTTCTTTGTGAGTTCAGTCGCTGTTGCATCAAGCGAATCAGTTGTGAGAGAACCTTGGTTCATTGCGATGGAAGTCAACTGGCCACGCTGCAACGCGTCCTGGATTCCGCCTGATGAAGCGAACAGGTTTGTCAGTGTGGAGTTGCGTCCGCCATGCATGAACTGCGTAACAGCCGACATGTACAAAGTTCCTCGCATCTGGGCCAGTTGTGATTCTGCAGCAGCAACATCTGCTTGCGCTCGTTCAATCTCAACAGAGAGGTCGGCCTGTGTCTGGAGGGCTTCGGAGTAGTCCTCACCGAGTGCATTCATTTGGTCAACCAGGTTCTCCAGTTGGTCAGCAATAGCGGCGGCTTGACGACGTTTGTCATCGATGGAATCGGCAGACGCTCCCGATGGGCCCACCACAATCCCCAGCAACACCCCGACGAGCAGAATGATGGCGAGAACGGACCTCGAGGATCCCCGGTGGTGGCGGGTTGCGTTCATGACCCTTCTAGGGTACTTGGGCACTTCTCATGCCCCCCGTCGCCCTCTGAGGGCCTTACAGGGCTTGGGAAACAGCCTGTGGGTCTATTCCCACTCGATGGTGCCAGGCGGCTTTGATGTCACGTCATACACCACGCGATTGATGCCAGGGACCTCATTGATAATGCGGTTCGACATCTTCTCCAAGAGGTCGTATGGCAGGCGCGCCCAGTCAGCTGTCATCGCATCGTCACTGGTAACGGCACGAATAATGATGGGGCGCCCGTAGGTGCGTTCATCGCCCATGACGCCAACACTGCGAATGTCGGCGAGCACGGCAAAGGCCTGCCAAATCTCTCGCTCGAGGCCCGCTGCCTTTACTTCGTGGCGCACGATTTCATCGGCGTGTTGCAAGGTAGCCACTTTGTCTGGGGTGACTTCGCCAATGATGCGCACACCAAGACCTGGACCTGGAAATGGTTGACGCCACACGATGTCGTCACTCAGTCCTACTTGTACGCCCACTTTACGAACTTCATCTTTGAATAATGCACGGAGTGGCTCGCATAGTTTGAGTGTCATGTCTTCGGGAAGCCCACCAACATTGTGGTGACTCTTGATGACTGCTGCAGTGCCATCATGGCCACCACTTTCGACAATGTCGGGATACAAAGTTCCCTGCACTAAGAATTTTGCATCAGTAATTCCACCAGTGTGCTCCTCGAAGATTCGAACAAACAATTCGCCAATGGCTTTGCGCTTTGCTTCAGGTTCTGTAATCCCCGCCAGTGCTGCAAAGAATCGCTCGCCCGCATCAACATGAATGAGTTCAATACCCATGCTGCGCCTAAATGTTTCAACTACTTGTTCGCTTTCACCGCGACGCATGAGGCCGGTGTCTACGTACACACACGTGAGTTGAGCCCCGATTGCCTGATGCACAATTGCTGCAGCAACTGAAGAATCAACGCCGCCAGATAATCCACAAATCGCTCGTTCGTGTCCAACTTGTGCACGTATCGCGACAATTTGATCCTCGACAATATTTGCCATTGTCCAGTCTTGCGAACACCCCGCAACGTCAACCAAGAACCGCACCAATAAATCTTGACCACTTGACGTGTGTACAACTTCTGGGTGGTATTGAACGCCATAAATCTTGCGTACATCGTTTTCTATCAATGCATGTGGAGCATCGAGAGTAGAAGCAGTAGTCACAAAACCAGCTGGAGCCTCGCTAACAAAATCAAAATGGCTCATCCACACGTCGTGAACATCGGGGGTGTTGCTGCCGAGCAAAGTGCTTGGTGTCTCTGTTCGTGACAATGTTGCGCGGCCGTACTCTCCACGGCCCCCGCGTGAAACGGTGCCGCCTAACTGTTGAGCCACTAATTGGCACCCGTAACAGATGCCCAGTATCGGAATACCTAATTCATAGATGGCTGGGTCGAGAGTTGGTGCGCCTTCCACATGAACACTCTTTGGACCGCCGGACAAGATGATGGCCTTTGGTTTCTTGGCGGCTACTTCAGAAGCCGTAATGCGATGAGGAACTATTTCTGAGTAAACCTGGGCCTCGCGTACCCGCCGAGCGATGAGTTGTGCGTACTGAGCACCAAAGTCGACTACGAGAACTACGTCGTGCTGGGAGGGATTTGTCGGTGCCATGACCTTCACGACACTAGTGGGCGTGGAACGATAGACCCATGCCCCGTTACACCCGATACGCCTGTGCCGTTCTTCTCACTATCGCCCCCTTCGCAACGTCCCAAGTTCGTGCCGCCGATTCACCCACCGATTCCACAGTTGAGCAAGTCAACATCACCGAACCTTCATACGTGTGGGACTTAGAGAATGATCCGTCTCAATGCATCAGTTCAAACCCACGACCCAACTGCGGAAAAAAGCCAGAACTCTCCGGCGATCGCGGTGGATGGATGCAGTACACCGTCTTTCTGGTGATGTTTGCCGGTGTTGGAGTAATTGGCACCGTACTAATTCGAAATGTCATTCGTCGAGATCGTGCCATTGCAGAACAGATGGAATCATCTGACTAATTAGCGCAGAAAATCTGTCGTTCGCATCACTAGTTCTTGCGGCGCTTCCCATGGCACAAAGTGTCCACAGTTCTCTATGCGGTACGGACCCGCGTGGTTTTCAAAAACCGTAGCTGCCATGAGATCAAAATCTGGATAGATGACGTGATCACTCGTGCCAAACAAGATCAATGTGGGGGTATGAGTGTTTCGGCCGTACAAAGGCCGTTCAGTTCTCTTTGATTCATTGAATGCTGATTCATAGTTGATAAATGAAGCACGAAGTTTTGCCGCATCTTTAAAAGGTTCAACATGCCACTCAATTTCTTCTGCATTAAATGCGCCCGGATGCGCCCACAAGCGAGTGGAATAAAACGTTGCAATGTAGTTAGCACGTTTTTGGGGCGTATCTAATTCATTTGCCAACGCATCTGCATCGGTCCCCTGTCGAATGAAGTAATCCATCACCTCGACTGGCGGGCGGGTGCGCATTCCTGCCATGCGTTCTTTGTCCATTGGTAACGGCGAATTGAACAACACCATTTTTTCTATTCGTTCTGGTGATTGCAGTGCCATTTCTTGAATGACTGGACCACCAAGGTCTCCACCAATCAAGACAACTGACGACAATGACAAGTGTGAGAAAAGCAGGGCCTCCATGTCGTGCGCATGAGTCACCACGTCGTAGAAACCATCAGCACCAAGTGACGAATCGCCAAAACCACGTAAGTCTGGCACAACAACGTTGAAGCCTGCATCAACTAAAGGTTGAACTACTCGCGCAAAGATGCGTTTTGATTCAGGCCATCCGTGGACACACACCAATGTCTTGGCGTTCGACACCAAAGTGCGTTCGTACCAATATGCAATCGAGACCCCATTCAGATGGGCCAGATGTGTTTCGAAATCCACAGTTGGAACGATAGGCCATAGGCCTAGGTCAATTAGCGCACGGACATTAGGTAAAACTCGAGAGCCGACAACATCTCTGAGTATGCAGTTTCGCTACGTTCTGCGCGTGAGGTTTCCCACCATGTAATACGCATCGCCAAAACAGTGAGGAACGCGAGAATTGCTGCGTCGGTCAGAGCGATGTGGCCCAGTCCCCAAACGCTTGCAAATGACTTCCCGGGATTTGTTTGCCAGAACCACAAGAAGTTTGCGCTTGCTTGCTGATTCTGCAAGTACAACGCGAATGGTTCGATTACTTGCGACAACGCAAGCCATGTAAGAAGAATCGGCAAGAACATTGCGCCAGCACGCACGACCATCAGTAGTCGTGGAGTTTCTGCGCGATACGGGAGAATCTGTTCAACGTTGACGTTGGCCCACGTTTCAATGTTTTCACCACGACGTAAATCTTCAACAAAGCGCTTTGCACTTTCGTTCAATGACGTCGTCTGTTTTGAGACGGTGAGCCACTTATCTATGGCATTCACTGCATCTTTATGTGCTGCTTCTGATAACGACATATATTTAATCTTTCTAACGAGTGCAATCTTCGGATAATTGCGGACCACTAAACAACAAGTAAACGACCATGAGGTGAGAGCCTGCACCACCTACTGAGGTTTCTCTGCCGTTAACGCGAACGGAACGTGCGCCAGCCGTACGCATTTCAATTTGACTCAAGAGTGGCGAGCTTTTGCGCAATTGACCAAGAATTGCCTTTGCTCGGCCATCACCTGCGCCAGGACCTTCAGAGCCAGAGAACCCGCCCATCACAATTGCAAAACCTGGTTTAGACGATTCAGGCGCCCAACCGCGATTTGCAATTTCTGCGCCTATCGCCGCTTCAATTTTTTTGCCGCCACTTGCCGGACTTAAATTCGCCGGGACAGGAACACTGAATTCGGCGCAACTGAGTTGGAATACTTTCGGAGCTTCCGCACTCGATGATGGTGAAGACGTGGTGATCACTGCAGAACCAAGACCAACAATCGTTAGTGCCAAGAAAAGGTCGGCATAGATCCAACCAATTCCTTCTTCAGCAGAACTAGCTCTGCGACGAAACCTAGCCATGACAGCCTCGGAGATTACTGTTTGACATTACTCAACCTTACTCGCACGATAAAACACCCACAACTATTGTGAGATTATCTTTCGACGACGACGCAACTGATTTGGAAGAATCACACCGAATGCAACAGCTAAAGCAATTGGAATTGCGATGAGCACTCGCGTCAGTGTCGAACTTCTAGCAACTTCTCCTAGAACAACACCCACTGTAAAACTTGTTGGCTTTCCATCTTTTGACTTCGACACAATGACAATACGGTGTGAACCCTCTGGTGAATTTGGTGGAATTCTGAAATTTCCTGTTACTGAACCATCAGGCCTCACAACTGCCGAGCCCATCAAGACAGGTGTGGAAAAGAGCCATGCCTCGACGGTGCCACCAGGAGTGAAGCCAGACAGTTTTACGCGAACTACATCGCCCGCCTTCAGACGAACGTTTCCATCTGAGTCAAGAGGTAGAGCAGTTCCATTTTCATCTAAGCCACCAATAGTTGCTTTCAATGCTCCGGCGGATACCACCAACTGGTTGTTCTCGCGTGTCACCTTCGATTTTGTTGCAACTCCATCAACTTGCACAGCTGTCTCACCCGTAGCAACGGCGCTGACTTTCGGAGGCCCAAGTGTTGTTGTGGTCGCAGGTGCAACCGTTGTGGTTGTCACCACTGCAGAAGTTGAAAGACGTACCTCAGTTGTGGTTGTTATTGACTGTGCTCGGCGAGCAGCGACGGTTGTCGTGGGTGCAATCGTTGCCAGAGATGCCTGCCCCTGGGCCACTGTCGTGACAGGAGCTTGAATCTCAATCGACAGTGCAGGTGGAGCAGTTGTGGTCGTAGACGTAGTTGTGGTGGGAGCGGCCGTGACCGTAATGGTGACTGCACCAGATGAAGCTGCTGCGTACGTGGCATCAGCAGCCTTCGAAGCAGTCACAGTGCACGTACCAGCAGACGTCACCGACAACACCGCACCACTAAGTGAACAACCTGCAGAACCAGATGACGACACCACATACGAGACAAGACCACTACCCGAACCACCCGAAGTGGAAAGAGTCAACGTAGAACCAGCAATTAGAGCGGTGTCAACAAGAGACAACGCACTCTGTGTGCGCTTTGATGCAGTAATAGTGACTGCACCAGATGAAGCTGCTGCGTACGTGGCATCAGCAGCCTTCGAAGCAGTCACAGTGCACGTACCAGCAGACGTCACCGACAACACCGCACCACTTAACGAACAACCCGCAGAACCAACAGACGACACCACAAACGACACAAGACCACTACCCGAACCACCCGAAGTGGAAAGAGTCAACGTAGAACCGAGCGTCAATGTTGTGTCGACAAGAGACAACGCAGCTTGTGGCAGCGCCGGCCCACCAGAGTTGTCACAAATAGCAATGTAAGCACCCGAAGATTCGCGATTCAAACATGTATTGGTTCCAGAACCACCGTAAAAAATGGACCTTTCGCGATTGTTATTAATGGTGTCATTACCCGAGCCGCCCCAATACCGCGAATCCCACATGTAATTCACCACATCATCGCCTGCACCCGCGAAGAAGAAATCGTGGGATCCAGTTGGATGCGAATCCAACATGTCAATCGTGTTATTCCCAGAGTCACCACAATAAATGTCAGGCGAATTCGCTCGAAGCGTGGGGTTCCAACTAGGACCAGTAGAAATCTGAATTGTCCAGGCGCCAGATGAAACTGCGGAAAGCAAGGCAGCCTCATTAGCAAATTCAGTTTCGGAAAGAATGAATTCTTTCGTGAAGCCAGGCTCATTAATTGATGACACACATTGGTCGAGCAGCGAAGGTGCCGCAGATACATTTTGCGTCGACACCTGAAAAGCAGACGCAAGCGTAAACATCGCGATTGCAATGACGAATTGCTTAAAGGACGGCATGCCTAACTTTACCATGAACAGTCGAAAACTGTTGCACTAGATTGGAATATCTCTAAGCACAACTGAACCGAAACCTCTAAGCAACAACGGCTTTACGACGACGGCGTAATTGGTTTGGAAGAATCACTCCGAAAAGAGCGGCAAAGGCGATCGGAATTGAGATGAGAACCCTCCTAATAGTTGACGTTCTTGTCATTTCTCCCACTTCAACACCGACCGTCAACGTTGTTGCTTTTCCATATGTTGACTTTGCCACTACGACAATCCGATGCGAGCCCTTGGGCGAATTCTTTGGGATTATGAGATCAACCAACACCGAACCATCTGCACTCACGACGGCGGAACCCAACAAAACAGGAGTAGAAAATAGCCACGCTTCAACAGAGCTATTTGGTCTAAACCCGGCCAATTTGATGCGCACAACATCACCAGCACGCAGTCGCACATTGCCGTCTTTATCCAATGACCTTGCAGCCCCGCTTTTATCCAGTCCACCAATTGTTGCTTTCAATGCCCCGGCAGATACAACAAGTTGATTGTTCTCACGCGACACTTGCGATTTTGTTGCAACTCCATCAACTTGAACTGCTGTCTCACCCGTGGCAACAGCGCCGACCTTAGGTGGAGCGATAGTGGACGTGGTAACCGCCACTGTTGTTGTAGAGGCAATGGAATTTGAGGGGCGTACTGAATTTGGTGTTGTTGTCGTCGTCATTGTCAGTGCAATGCGGCCAACAACAGTTGTTGTCGGTGCGATTGTTGCCAGAGATGCCTGACCTTGTGCCACGGTCGTCACCGGAGCTTGAATCTCAATCACCACAACAGGCGCAACAGTTGTAGTGGTTGTAGTCGTCACGGCAGGCGACGCAGACGCTGACACTGTTTTGGATGCTGGCTTATAGTTGGCGCGTGTCACGGAAATGGTGACCGTTGCTGACTCACCAGAAGAAAGTCCAGTCACCAACACATCGTCGTCAGATCGCGACACCGAACCCTTAGACGTTGATAAAGCATACGTGTAACTATCTAGATAATTCGAAATGATAAACGTAAAGCCAGTTGCCGAAGCAACAGGAATAGTGGCTGTTGGCACCACAGAAACATCCAGATCAACAACAACCGAAGTCGCTGCAGACAACACAGCACTCGAAGCACCCAAACTGTTTCTTGCTACTACCGAAAGTTTGATGTACTTACCAATGTCATCATCAGTGAGAAGATACGAGCTCAATGTTGCTGAATCGATATCAGCATATAGGCCGTCGACCCCAGCACGTTTCCACCGATACTCATACGACGACGGTGAACCATTCCACGAACCAGGAGGGTCAGAAGCAGTCAATCTCGAACCTGTTCGAGCGGTTCCAGACACTGTCGGGGCTGTCGAGTTTGATGGTACAGAAGTGTTAGCGAGTGCAGCCACTTCAGCGCCTGTCAGTGCCCTCTTGTAAATCGCAACATCATCAATGAGGCCATTAAAGAATTCACTGCTTGCCGTGCTACCAATGTGGAAGTTTGCAGCAGTCGTGTTGAGCGCACCGGGTGTGTCAGATACCTTCAGCACTCCGTTGAAGTAGATCGATCGAGTCGTGCCGTCGTACGTAGTAACTACATGGGACCACGTGCTTGTTGAAAACGGACACGCACTGGACGAGCAAGAGGTGTCTTTGCCAAACCAGTAGTGTTTGATGCCGCCGTAGATGCCTTCCATGCGAAGAGCATTAAATCTTTTTAGGTCGCGGAGTCCCCAGGATATGAACCCACCCGAGTTGACCACCGCTGGCTTAAACCACAATGACTGCGAGTACGGGGAGTTGCCGATGGGGAGATACGCCGGACTCGACAGGTCGTACACCGACTGACTTTGGCCATTCACCGAAAGAGCACCACCGAACTTTCCGTTGACTGAATACGAGGCGCCATTGCCTTTCGTCAGTGTTGAGCCACCGACATCTGGAACATTGAAGTTTGTCGATGAATCGAATGACCAATACGCGGCAACATCCGCAAGAGTGGAGCCTGCGGGAGGGGTAGCCGATACTTCCGAAACCACAGACACAAGCGACCCAAACGACAACGCAACTGCCACAGCAGTCAAATGCCTCAAGCAATTCGTAAACGGAATTTTCTCCATGGGTTTCTCCCATCGAAAATTCCAATAGTCGCAGGATACTACGAGATATCGCGTAGCGATCCGTTCCTTCCTTCCGTTAGTACACGCGCAATCAGTAGTGGAAAAGCCCTCTGCCAAGAGGAGATCCCATATCCTCTCGTTCCTAACATCAACAGTCGGAAACTGTTACCATCAGAATTGCAGATTCTCAATGAACTGCCGATGAACAGTCGTTCTATAGGAATAAGGTTTACGCGTGCCAGCGAAGAAGCCAGCAGCAAAAAAGCCCGCGGCCAAGCGGAGATCCCCCATTTCCCGGGCCGAGGGTGAGCAACGCCTGATTCAGGCCGCCAAGCAACTCATTCAGGAAAAGCCGTTCTCCGAAGTGGGAGTCCGCGATATCGCAGCCCTTGCGGATGTGAACCACGGTTTTGTCCACACATGGTTTGGTGGGAAAAACGAACTGCTACTTGCTGTTGTGAAGCAACAATTCCTCACATTGGCAAAAGGGGTTCAAGATGCCGTGCCAGGAACGCCAGCCATCAATTTCTTTGACCCAGACGTGATATCAATTGTGCGCCTCGTCCTTTGGCTCGACCTTGAGGGAGTTGAAACCGGCTCACTGTTTGACAACATGCCAATTCTGGACGCCCTCACCACTCGCTATATAGAAGTGGAACACATCGATCCATCTATTGCCCGCGAAGCCGCCATCCAAGCCATTTCTATTGGCCTCGGCGCTGGCACCTTTGCCCCCATCTTGGGAATGAACGACATGAAAGACATTGCCCCTGTGATGCAGTTGTGGCGTCGTGTCGTCGGGTTGTTGGCCAAGTATCCCGAGGCGTAGCCAATAGGCATTCGAACTACTGGATTGTTTGGCGCCTCCTGCGGCGCGTCGCTGCAGGAATGAAGATTCCTGCGAAGCCAGCGAGAGCGAGGGGTATGGCAATAAGTAAGCGAGACAGTAGTGACGTTGTATCGATTGCCCCCACTGCAATTCCGAGACCAATAATGACAGCCTGACCTTGATCATTTTGACCGTCGAGAACAATTCGATGGTCACCAGATTCAAGTGCTCTCGGAAGATCAAATGCCCCCGAGATTGCACCCGATGCAGACGCTTCAACAGTTCCGAGTCGCATAGGAGTGGAATACATCCACACCTCAACATCTTCACCAGCGTTGTATCCCTTTGCTTCAATAACAATCTTGTCGTCTGGGTTTAGCCGAAGGTTTCCGTCTTCATCAAGCGACACCACTTCTCCATCTGGTGTGAGACCTGAGAAGATGGCAGACACACCAGCGGCGACGGCGGTCACTCTGTTGCTACTGCGACTCAACGAAACGGAAACAATCTCGCCGTCAACGAGTGCACCTGCTTCACCAGTTGTCACTTTTGGTACAGAAGGTGCTGGAAATGTGGTGCTTGTCGTGGATGTCGTGGAGACGGATGGTTGCATCGGCTGAACAGTCGTGGCCGTGCCACTCTTATTTTGAGAATCATCAGAGTTTCCACCGGTTGAACCACTTTCGTTTGATGTGACCATCGTGGTGCTTGACGACAATGGAGCAGTTGTGGCTGAGTTGGAGGGAATTGTCGAAGTTGACCCACCAGCCGCAATCACAAAAACAACGTCTGCGGTTCCCTGCAAGTAAGTGCTGGTTGCTGCTGCTGTTGCACGAACGGTGCAACTACCTGCAGTCGAAAATGTGAGGACACCCGTTGTTGATGCAACTGAACACCCCGTTGAACCAGCGCTCACCACCGAGTAAGACAACGTGCCGTTACCGTTCGTGCTCGCCAACGAACTTGGAGTTCGTGGAGAGTCGCTCACCAACAACGAAGTCGTGGGCGACCATGTCACTGTTTGGGGAGACTGAACAATCGGAGACGAGTACTTCACTAGGAAAGGGAAACTCGACGCACCACTCGCGACTTTGTCACCACTTGAGTTAGCACCACCAATACCGTTGCCGGCGAAGTCGATTGAACCTGCAAAAAGGTCACCAATATGAATCGTTGAACCGTCAGGTGAAACATCTATTCCACCGAGGAATCCTCCGTCAGCACTTGTTCCGCCTCCGCGCAGTGCCCATTCGAACGATCCAGACGTCGCGTACTTCGCCGTGAACACATCGGTTCCGCCTGCGGAAACGAGGTCACCATCACCGCCTGCACCATCACCAGCAAAATCGACTGTGCCGTTGAACGCCCCCGTGATGTAATAGTTGCCAGCAGAATCAACATCTCCATCAACTGGGTTCTCATCGCCCGTTGAGCCATAACGTTTTGACCACACAAGAGCCCCGGAACTTGAGTATTTCGCCACCATCGCGTCGTTTCCTCCCGCAGAGACCAGGTCATCTGCTGCGTTGGCACCACCAATTCCATCTCCAGCACTATCCATCGTCAGTTTGAAATATGCCGTCACCATCACGCTGTTGCTCGAGCCAATACTGATGTCAGCGCCCCAGTCATAGCCCGTTGAACCGACCGACTTCGTCCACGTGAGTGCACCTGAAGGGGTGTACTTAGCAATGTACGCGTCGTAGCTACCCCTGCCGGCAACGTCACCAGCTCCACCGATTCCATCTCCACCAAAGTCGGTCACGCCGGAAGCTGAGTTACCAATCACAAGAACATTGTTCGATGAATCTGTCGTGATTTCTTGTGGCCATTCGGTGCTGGTTCCCCCAATTCGATTTGCCCACTGATAGACGCCCGCAGAGTTGTACTTCACAACTGCGGCATCTGCTGTGCCGCCCATACTCACAAGATCGCCCACTCCACCAATTCCGTCTTGTCCAAAGTCGGCAGTACCTGTAAACGGCACATGAAGATAGACGTTCTGTAAAGAGTCAGTGGACACTGCGCCTTGCCATCCAGAATCATTTCCCGTTCCACCTGCTCTCACCGCCCACACAAAGTTGCCAGCAGCTGAGTATTTGGCCGTAAACAAATCATTGGCGCCAAGACTCACGAGGTCGCCTGAACCTCCAATTCCGTCACCGGCGAAATCCACAGTTCCAGAAAATGACCCAGCAACAACAACGTTGTCGTTTGCGTCAACGGTGACTCCCGTCGTCAATTCAGAACCTGAGCTACTGAAGTGCTTCACCCACTGCAGAACGCCGTTCGAGTTGTACTGGGCAAGGTACGCGTCTTGAGAAGTGGTGACCACATCACCGAAAGAGTTTGCACCACCAATTCCGTTACCAGCGAAATCCAAAGTTCCGCCAAGCCATCCCGTGATGTACGAGTTGCCATTGGAGTCAACAGCAACAGCGTTCACAGGGGCATTCGAAGAACCTGTACCGTCTCCACCAGCAATCCACGAAAAGGTTGGAGCGGTTGATGCTGCGCTCACGGGTGAATGGGTGGCTGTCATAGCGATGAAGGGGGCGGTCACAACCGCCACTGTCAGGATTTTTGACCAGAAATTGGCCCGAATTGTCGTCACATTTTTCATGTTGCGCGTAACTTTCGTGAAAGGAATAGAGCTACCTTAACCCAACAGTCAATAACTGTCCGAATCTTGGTACAGCACGAGGTAGCACCAAGGTTGTTGAGCAAGTACACGCCCGCATAGCCTGACTAGTGCTGGGCTCCCCGTTCAGCGCATACACAAAACACCCCTTGCAGGGTTTGGGTGAAAGTCCCGACCGGCGGTATAGCCCGCGAACCCTCGTACTTCGGTGCGAGGGCCGACTCAGTGAGATTCTGAGGCCGACGGTAACAGTCCGGATGGGAGCAAGGACACAACATGACTAACCACGAGGCGCTCATGCGCCGTGCCATGCATATGGCTGAGACCGCGCGCATACATGCGCGACCTAATCCATGGGTGGGTGCTGTCGTTGTGTGTGTTGATGGAACTGTGTACGAAGGTGCCACGCAACCACCAGGTGGCCCGCACGCTGAAATTGTTGCGTTGAATTCTGCTCGTGAAGCTGGCGCTGATGTTCGTGGTGCCACCTTGTATTCCACACTTGAACCGTGTTCGCATACTGGTCGCACTGGCCCGTGCACTGAAGCAATTATCTCCGCAGGAATTACATGTGTTGTTTCTGCAATTTCTGATCCTGATGAACACGTTGCCGGCAGTGGATTTGATGCATTACGCGCAGCAGGCGTTGAAGTCATCACAGATGTGTTGGCCGACGACGTTTCTGAACAACTTGCGCCGTACTTACATCATCGTCGCACGGGTCGTGCGTTTGTGATGCTGAAGATGGCAACCACTCTTGATGCGCGCACTGCAATACCGAACGGACCGCGTTGGATTACAGGCGAAGAGGCACGAGTGCGCGTGCATCAGTTGCGCGCAGAGAGCGACGCCATCGTTGTTGGCTCTGGAACTATTCCAGCAGATGACCCAGAACTCACCGTTCGCCATGTTGAAGGAAAGTCTCCTCGCCGCATTGTGTTGTCGCGCAGTGGCTCAGTACATGCAACAGCAAAAGTGCAACCGTGTGAAGTGTGGAGTGGTTCACTCGACGCCCTTCTTGATTCGCTTGGCAGCGAAGGCGTGATCCAGTTAATGGTGGAAGGTGGGGCAACAATTGCGACTGCATTCCACGAACAACACCTCATCAATCGTTATGTCTTCCACATTGCTCCAATAGTGAGTGGAAGCGACAACGCACCCGGAGTATTTGCCGGAGACGAACCACTGCCCCTCACCGATTGCCATCTGGTATCGGCCACTGCGCTTGGCGCAGATCTAGAGATCGTTATGAAACCCATACGAAAGAAAGTAGAAGCATCATGAGTGACTCCCCACTTGCACCTATTGAAGATGTCATCGCAGCAATGGCTCGCGGTGAAATTGTCGTCATGGTGGACGACGAAGACCGTGAGAACGAAGGCGACTTCATCATGGCAGCCGAGTTTGCCACCGCTGAAAAACTTGCATTCATTGTGCGCTACTCCACTGGCGTTGTGTGTGCACCACTGACCGATGAACGTTGTGATGAATTGCGTCTGCCTCTCATGGTGGAACAAAACACCGAGAGCCAGCGCACTGCGTTCACCGACACGGTCGACCTTATTGAGGGAACAAGCACTGGAATTAGTGCAGCAGACCGCGCAGCAACATTGCGCGCACTCGCAGACCCCAGTTTGTCATTCCAATCATTTGCACGCCCTGGTCATATATTCCCCTTGCGTGCACGTAATGGTGGAGTACTGAAGCGCGCGGGCCACACCGAAGCTGGTGTTGACCTTGCACGTTTGGCAGGTTGTGAACCAGCAGCCATCATTTGTGAAATTCAAAACGATGACGGCACCATGATGCGCCTTCCTGGTCTGCGCAAGTTCTGTGCTGAACACAACTTGTTGTTGTCATCCATTGCACAACTCATTGAATATCGACGCCACAATGAGCGTCTCGTTGAACGCATGGGCGAAGCAACAGTTCCTACTGAATTTGGTGCTTTCACATGCGTTGCGTACAAGAGCACTATCGACAACATCGAACACCTCGCATTTGTGAAGGGTGACGTCACAGGTGACGCGCCAATCCTCGTGCGTGTACACAGCGAGTGCCTCACTGGAGACGTTTTCGGATCACGTCGATGTGATTGTGGACCACAGTTGGCAACAGCCATGCAAATGGTGGACGAAGCCGGCGCAGGCGTCATTGTGTACCTCCGCGGGCATGAAGGTCGCGGTATTGGCATCGGACACAAGATTCGTGCGTACTCGTTGCAAGATGAAGGCTTCGACACGGTTGACGCAAATACTGAACTTGGCCTGCCCGTCGATAGTCGCGAATACGGAATTGGCGCACAGATTCTTGCCGACCTCGGCGTGCGTCAGTTACGCCTCATGACTAACAACCCAGCGAAATACGGCGGCCTTGGTGGCTACGGCTTATCTGTTGTGGAACGCGTTGCGCTCAACACTGTGCCCACACCAGAGAACGAAGTGTATTTGCGCACGAAGCGTGAACGCATGGGGCACCATATTGATATGCACGATGGCAAAGGAGAAGGAAAATGACACGAGCCGGATCTAGCGGGGCAGTTCCTGAACTACATGGTGAAGGATTACGTATTGGAATTGTCTCAGCGCGTTTCAACGACCACATTGTCACCAACTTGCGTGATGGTGCACTACGCGGGTTAGAGCGTTGCGGAGTACGCGACAACGACATCGTCGAGCACTGGGTACCAGGCGCATTCGAAGTGCCTCTTGCTGCCAAAGTTCTGGCACAAAGCGGAACAGTCGATGCAATCATTTGTCTGGGCACCGTTATTCGAGGCGACACGCCTCATTTTGAGTATGTCTGCGAAGCCTCTACACACGGAATCCTTGATGCCCAAATGACCACTGGCGTGCCCGTCATGTTTGGAGTGTTGACGTTGAACACCGAACAACAAGCAATCGATCGCAGTGGCCCAGGAATTGATAACAAAGGTGACGAAGCTGCAATGGGCGCCGTAGAGATGGCACTTCTTATCAAGAAACTTCGCAACTAAATAGTTCCCACTGACGTAGTCCTTCGCACACAAGTATGCGAAGGAGGTTCGCATGGCTTTCATGTGTTCACTCGTTGCCACTGCGGGATTATCGGTGGCCCTCTTCTCCCCGCCATCGCCACGGGCCCAAATCGATACATACGTCTTTCGTACACCGCTTGCAACTTTCATCAGCATTGCCGATTCGCCCGCACATGACACACGTCTCGACTGGAGTTCAGATGGTTGTTCAGCACCCATCATTCAAAGCACCGGAAGAACTTTTGATTTTCACAATGCGTGTCGCAGGCATGATTTTGCCTACAGAAACTATTCACGTCTCGACAATGGAGCGAGATGGGCTCCTTCGTTGCGAGCACGAGTTGACGCAGTATTTCTGAAAGACATGCGGGCAGACTGTGCTCGTCGACCGCGAGTAGTGCGAGCGTCATGCACATTGTGGGCTACAACGTTCCATCGGTTCGTGCGAACCTATGCGGGCCCTTAATGCTGTGCGGTCACCACGCTGAGCAACTGATACAACAGGCGACCAGTAGCACCCCAGATTGTTTCATCGTCTAACTCAAAGAAGTGAAGATTGATATCACCCCGGGGAGTTGACCACCATTCACTTCTATATGTATCTGGTCGAGTCAATTCAATAAGTGGAACTGTGAACACTCGTGCCACCTCACCAACATCGCCTTCAAGAAATGGCTCGCCATCAATGCGCGCTAACACGGGCGTGATGTGGCTGTTACTGACGAATGTTGTGATTGGTTGCATGGTGCCCAACACATTGACCATCTGTATCGGAAGAGCAACCTCTTCGTATGCCTCACGAATTGCGGTGTGGTGAGGAAGCTCGCCTTCTTCCATACGCCCACCAGGGAAAGACACTTCTCCAGCATGGCTACGCAAATGATCTGCCCGACGAGTGAGCAAGACAGAAGGAACTTTGTTCACCAACATCAACGGAACAAGAACAGCAGCTGCACGCGCTTCGGCAACCCACTCTTGATTGAGTTCTTCATTGGGCTGCACGGTTCCGTTCGCATGCACGACAAGACGACGTTCTATTTCGTCAATATCGTGAAGGACTGAAAGGTCGAGCGATTGCCAGTGTGGCGCATCGCCGAAACGCCAATCATCTGGACGCGGAATGTGCTGAGCACCACCGCGGCGATGGGTCACGATTCAGTTGGCGTCCACCCAGACGCCTTCAACTGTGCAAGCACTTCTGCCATGCCAGCGGTTTTGAGATTGGCAAGAATGCGTCCAGGCATCTCTTCACCTTTTTCCCATAATTCCCAAGCTGCAATCAACTTATTTAGATCTGCTACGGGTCGTTCGAATGCCATACCCAAAGCGTACCGAGATGAACACCTCTGCCACCCCAGTCAAGATAAGTGTTGCGCGATTCGTCATGTCCAGACTTCCAAGAAATGCAACGACGATGGTACCCAGACCAAGGAAAATGCCTAGGGCGCGATGCGTTCCCGTATTGAAAACACGAAACGCAGATAGTGGCCCATCGAACAGAGCCGCATTGAGTAGCACTGCGCCAGCAACTAGGGCCGGCGCAATCGGGTCTACAGCGCGAGATGCATACGAGGCCAGCATCAGAGCGACTGCGTATTCAAGTAATTGAAAGACCCACACTCCGGTCCAACGTTTCTGCATGCCTACACCGTAGGCGTAGAAAGATTGATGGCCCGGACCATTCGGTCCGGGCCATCAACGGGAGGCTCTGGGTACAACCGACCCAAGGATGTGTTTATTCCGAATTCGGAATTACATCATCCCCATGCCGCCAGGCATTCCGCCGCCGCCCATGGCAGCTGCGTTCTTGTCTGGCTTATCGGCGACGAGACATTCTGTGGTCATGACGAGCGCAGCGATGGATGCGGCATTTTGCAATGCAGCACGTGTCACTTTTGCTGGGTCGATGATGCCCGCAGCTACAAGGTCGACGTATTCGCCCGTTGCAGCGTTGAGGCCCATAGAACCTTTTTCTGATTCGACTCGCTGAACAACAACTGAACCTTCCATGCCGGCATTGTCTGCGATGGCTTTGGCCGGAGCGACCAATGCTTCATACACAGTGCGAGCACCAGTTGCTTCATCGCCAGTGAGGCCTTCAACAACTTTGAGTACTGCAGGACGGCTACGAAGGAGTGCGGTACCACCACCGGCAACAACACCTTCTTCGATAGCGGCACGTGTTGCAGACACTGCGTCTTCAATACGGTGCTTCTTTTCCTTCAGTTCAACTTCAGTAGCAGCACCCACCTTGATAACAGCAACGCCGCCAGCAAGCTTGGCGAGACGCTCTTGGAGCTTCTCGCGATCCCAATCGGAATCAGTGTTGTCGATCTCTGTCTTAATCTGGTTGATGCGTCCGACAACTTCTGCCTTCTCGCCCGCTCCATCGACAATGGTTGTTGCGTCTTTGGTGATGATGACACGCTTTGCACGACCCAAAAGATCGAGTGTTACGTTCTCCAACTTCAGACCAATTTCTTCGCTGATGACTTGACCACCAGTAAGAACAGCCATGTCTTGCAACATTGCCTTACGACGATCACCAAATCCAGGAGCTTTTACAGCCGTGGAGTTGAATGTTCCGCGAATCTTGTTGACAACAAGAGTTGCCAATGCTTC
>SYAZ01000070.1 GCA_005788815.1 Actinomycetota bacterium
CCAGTTGTGGTCTCTTCGGTAACGCCTTTGATAGATGCAGCCATGCGTGTCCACTTGGTGGGCTCAGTCTTCAATGAACGCTGCAGCAGGCCAAGCACGAGTGCAAGTTCTGGGTTTGATGCCGATGTTGGGTCTGGCACTGCACCAGCCTTTTCGTATTCAACGCCCTTATGCACCAACAACGTGGCATCGCCACCGTCATCCAAAATCATGTTCGGAAGGTCGCCATCTGGCCATGTCATCATCTGTTCTGTGCAGAACCAATACTCTTCGAGAGTTTCGCCCTTCCACGCAAAAACAGGAACACCTTGTGGGTTTTCTTGCGTACCGTTTGGTCCGACAACAACCGCAGCAGCAGCGTGATCTTGGGTAGAGAAAATGTTGCAACTTGCCCAACGCACTTCAGCACCCAACTCAACAAGAGTCTCAATGAGAACTGCGGTTTGGATGGTCATATGAAGTGAGCCAGAGATGCGAGCACCCTTCAAAGGCTTTGAAGTTCCAAACTCTTTGCGAAGCCACCGAAGGCCGGGCATTTCGTGTTCAGCAAGATGGATTTCTTTGCGACCAAAAGGCGCAAGGCTGAGGTCGGCGACGCGATAATCACGACGTTCGGCGAGAGAGGACATGGGAACTCCTTGAAATGAGTGGAAATGGATCCTGGCTGGGGCCAACTGGCTCCGCTCTAATCAGCCGGACCCTCTCAGTGTAGCGATGGCTACGCAGTGAAAGTGGGTTTGATGCCCTGGGCTGCGATAACAGCCTCTAAACGGGCGTGATCGGCATCTGACACCTGTGTGGATTCCTGAATCAACATGACTGGAATGCCGTCAATAACTGCATACGAGCGATGTAAGCGCGGGTTGTACAGAAGAGATTCAGACTCAATGAAAAACAGTGGACCTTTGTCTTCTGGGCACGCAAGGATGTTGAGGAGGGATTGATCAAGGCTCATATAGATATCTTTCCAGTTTTATACCGAAGTCACAAGCGAGAGAACTTCTGCAACGTACGTATCGCAGTCGTCTCGCGTCGATGCTTCAAGATTGAGTCGTAGTAGTGGTTCCGTATTCGATGGCCGCAAGTTGAACCACCAATCACCGCAGTTCACCGTTAGCCCGTCGATCCAGTCCTGAGGGAACTTGGAGTACACCTTGGCAACTTCTGCCATCACGACTTGAGCGTCAGACACGCTGGTGTTTATCTCGCCACTTGCTTCGTAACGCTCAAAAGGCTTTCGCAGTTCAGACAATGTTTGCTGTGCTCGCGACAACTCCTGCAACATAAACATGGTGGCAATAATGCCTGAGTCGGCACGATAGTTATCGAGGAAGTAGTAGTGAGCAGAGTGCTCTCCACCAAAAACCGCTCCGGTCTCAGCCATCACTTGTTTGATGTTGCTGTGACCAACTTTAGTACGAACTGGCACTCCCCCATTTTCCGCGATGACTTCTGAAACCGCACGAGAACAGATGAGGTTATGCAAGACAGTTGCGCCTGGATTTGCGCGCAATACGGCAGCAGCCAAAATTGCAGTAGTCGTAGAACCCGACACCCCGCGCCCTTGCTCGTCGACTACAAACACGCGGTCTGCATCGCCATCAAATGCCAGACCAATGTCGAATCCACCACTGACGACTCGCGCTTGAAGATCTCGTTGATTAGCAGGCTGGATGGGATCAGCCGGATGATTCGGAAAACTGCCATCGAGTTCTGGATACATCACTTCGAGTTGCATCATTGGCAAACGCTCGAAGACAACAGGCACAATAAGCCCGCCCATGCCATTAGCAGTATCTGCAACAACTTTCATTGGAACTAATGAATCGACATCAATAAACGACACCACATGATCGGCAAAGTCATTCAACATGTCACGTTCGGAGATAGTTCCGAATGAAGCAACGGGTGCAGGCGCACGCCCTGCCAACACCTCTTTAGCGGCATCGCGAATAGTGGCAAGTCCGGTATCAATACCAACAGGTCTTGCGCCAGAAAGACAGAACTTAATGCCGTTGTATTCAGCCGGATTGTGAGAAGCAGTAAACATTGCGCCGGGAGCATCCAACGAGCCAGCAGCGAAGTACACGAGATCCGTGCTGGCTAATCCAAGATTTACAACATTGACTCCGCGAGAATTCACGCCACGTGAAAAAGACTCGGCAAGAGATTCGCCAGTAACACGCATATCGCGACCCACAAGAACCATGGGAGCCTTCACAAAATCCGCAAATGCAACGCCCAATGCATATGCAACATCGTCGTTCATTTCATCGGGAGTGGTGCCTCGAATGTCATACGCCTTGACAATTCGGTCAAGTACTGAAGGGTCGGTACTCATCGTTAGACGAGGTTATCGGAGACGTCGTCGTCGCCCGATGAACCCTCAGAAAGCCCTTCTAAAACGGGAGTTATAGCCACTCCGTATCGGAATCGACGGCGATACATGAACACTGCCATCACAATGCCCATCAAAGTAAGAATATACGACGAGCTGTCGAGACGAGATGCTTCATACGACAATGTGACGTTCTTCGATGTAGGAACGACAACCATCATGTTTGGCGCCGCGCGATACACGCCACTTGCACCAGAGGCTTTCCAATTCGGAAAATAACTCACCTTGACAAGAACTGGAAGACCAATTTTGTCAACGGTAAAAGAAATAGATTCGGTACCCTTTTTCACATTAGAGACTGTGACTGGTTCAAGATTGCGAGTTGAATACGGCGTCGCGGGAGATGCAGTAATAATGTCGACTTGGCGCCCCGACTCTCCGGGCACGCCAACAGCTCGCGTTGCGTCAGCAATGACATCAATTCGTTGCCATTCATCTGGGCCATGATCGACAAGTAATGCAGACCACTCATCGTTGTGTTGAAAATACGATGTGCCGACTTCGAGCCATCGTTCACGACGATCTCCTGCGCGTTCATTAACAACAACTGGCTCAACCGACAACGGCTCAACCAATGTTGTGTCTTGAATCTCATACACATGCCATGGGCCAGATGTTGCGACCTTTGCTAGTTCGGGTAATGCATCTGCTTTAGAAACTGCTTCGGGCGTGAGAGCCATGTAGTAGCGCACACCAAGCATGCGCATGTAGGCAACGCCCTTCACTGGATCATTGTTGTCGTACCGTAATTCTCGTACTGGGTTACTGCTTTGCTTAGATAACGCAGCAGTAGCGATGAAGTGATACGGCGTAGTTCCCGACGCTTCGAAATACAAACCTTCCATTGAACCAATGCAGCCTTGCGTCCAATATGGGAGCAGCATCAATGCCATAGTCGTTCCGTATTTGTTCAGATCAGAATTGTTTTCCCAAACAGATTGACCACAACCGTGTTGTGGGTCTTTGCCGAGAGCGTCCATGGTGTCTACGAGCCCGCGATATTCGCCGTATGAAGATTTTCCTTCATACCCTTCGAAATTCCAACGCGCCCAACCATCTGAGAATGCACGCGCAGAGGGGAACTGCAAAGGCCCCCATGAATATTTAGTGCCTGTGGCCGAGTTCGTTAACTGTCCTCCAGGCAACGTGTGATACCGCGCCCCGAGAACAACAAGACACGACAGAGCTGTCACCCACAGAAGTGATGTTGCGACATTTGTACTTGCAGGTCGTGGAATCTGGCCAGGAGATTTCTGCAGTGCGATTGATTGCCGAAGGAACAGACCCAATTCATACACGCCAACAGCTGCGAGCATGTACCTCAGCAAATAAATGAACGGCAAGATGCGTGGATTCCAGAGGAGGCCAATCACAGGAAGCCCACCCTGAGCCACTTTGACTCCAATCATCAAAATGATTGTGTAGGTGCCCATCCAAATTCCGAAGAACCGCTTCTTTGCAATCGACGCAACAAAACCAACAATGGACAGCGATACAAGAAGAATGTCTAATGACGTCGTCAATGGGAAATACATGTCCCACATCGTCGAGAAACTGCCACCGCCTGGCTCAGATCCGTATTTCATGTCGGTCATGAACGAGTGACCACCGAGGAACGGAACAACCCAGAATGCTGACAACAAGAAGGCTGCGAGCAATGTGGTGAATGTATAGCGAAGACGTTGTTTGTCAATTCGCAAAAGGAACATGACTACTGCTCCACCAAAAACAAATATGAGAACAATGCCATGACTAAGTGCAGATAGCGCAATGAACACTGCGGCCCATGCACGATGTTTTCCATCGTCTAAACCACGAGCAAAAAACCCAAAAGCCACCATCGATAACGCAAGAGCTATTGAGTGTGAGAATTCGCCTGCCATTGTTGAGGCGATGTTGCCTCCGTAGATGGTGAAACTCTCATCAAAAATGAACATGGTGGCACCAATCACCATTAACTCTGGCAATGGGTACAACAATTTTGCAACGCGAGCCATTACGAAGACGCACACTGGAAATGCAACTAATCCCGCAACGACTATCAACTTGAAGGCGATGCCATAGGGCAATACAAGATCAAGAAGCACGATTGCGAGAGCTGGCACCACCATGTAGAAGCGGTACGCCGGTAATCCGGAGTACCAATCCATGCTCCATCCAGTGAGTCTCCAGTGGGGCAAGAGAACATCTCTCAAATACGCGGGGCCCCACACGTGCGCACCCATGTCGCCGCCAGTGGGCGTGTTGTTTCGCAAAATTAGACTCGGATGCAGCACTGACAAGATGAGTAACGTTGCACCCAATACGACAGCCGTGGTGCTCATCGCCTTGAACGTGGCGGTCCACTCTTCACGTTGCGAGATCTTCTCTCCGTCGCGCAGGTCAAGTTCGTCTATGTCGTTATTCTTCATTTTCTTACACCAGTGCTACAAGCAAAAGACCTGCCGCATTGAATGCCATATGCGTGACTATCGGCAGTCCCAGTCTTCCAGAATTCTTTCGCAACAGTCCGAGAACTAGTGCAAATGCAAATAGCCCCGGAATCTCCACTGGAGAGAAATGTACAAGAGCAAAGATTGCTGCGGTCGTCACCAACCCAGGCACCACTCCCATTAGTGCAGTTGTTCCGTTCTGCAATACACCGCGGTACAGAATTTCTTCCGCTATCGGCGCCCCGACCACTACCACCATGACCAAAACAACTACCCACAGACCTTGCGCCTGATCTGTCAATTCGGTTGCCCGTCGGGAAACCTCGTCAAAAGAAAACGAGTCTGGAAATAACCGAGCAAACGGCCATGTCACAACATTGACAAGTATCAACTGCGATGCGAGACCAGCAGGGACTCCGATAATCCAGTCGCGCTTTGTGATCGACAGACCGAAACCATTCCTCATGGTGATGTTGTTTGCGGCACAGAGCCGTTGAGCAACCACAATGAACACTGCCCACATGCAAAAAGCACTGGCGCCTAGTGTTGATGTACGCACAACAGAATCCGTAGACGCATCAGGCTCTAGCGCTACGAACACCGTTATAGAGGCGAGGTTGCCAAAGATGAATGCTGTTACCCAGTAGCCAAGGGCCTGCTTTTGAGGCTGAAGACCACTGGTCTCAGTTGACACGTGATTATCCGGCGAGGCGGCCAGGGTTGTACACATGCACCCGCTGGCGACGATCCTCGAGATGCCAGCCAGATGGAGCAGTTGTGCGATTGGCGTGTTGGTCACACAAATCGTATGAATGCGGGTCACGCTCGGGGCTGAGATTATCTAGCCAGACAAGGGAACGAGCATATTGATAAGTGAGAGTCACTGTTGCCACGTGGACGCACCCCTGTCGAGTGCACTGTCTTGTCATACAAGTAACGGTAGTCACATGGCGGACTATTTTCGGCGACCCCGCAGAGACACTCGTTCACCTCAGCCGTAGCATGGTGGGATTATGAGCGATATGCCGCCACCACCGCCACCACGTAACCCACAATCACGAAACCCCATTAAGGGTTTGCGCGACCAAAAGCCCAATGCCGACGGAAAGCCAGCGATGCCGAAATGGGCAATCTGGGCAATCATCGGTGCAGTCGTAGTTTTGGCATTTGGAAGCCAACTGTTCACTCAGCCAACTGGCGAGAAACTGAGCTACACAGAATTCTTGGCACAGGTTCGCAACGGCGACGTCAGCGAAGTCACCATTAACAACTCCACCAACATCATCTCTGGTGTGCTCGACAATGGTTCAAAGTTCACCACCACGGGCGCAAACACACTGAGTGACGCCGACGAAACACTCCTGAAGCAAATGGGAGTCAACTACGACTACAACACCCCACAGGCAAACTTTATTACCAGCCTTCTTCCCATTGTCTTGCCATTCCTTTTCATTGTCGCATTCTTCATGTGGATGCAACGTCGCGCCATGGGTCAAGCAGGAAGCATCATGTCTGTTGGGCGCAGCAAAGCAAAGGCCTACCAAGCCGACAAGCCTTCCACCACGTTTGCCGACATTGCTGGCTATGACGGAGTCAAACTTGAAATCAAAGAAGTTGTCGACTTTCTTCGCATGCCAGACCGCTTCAAAGAAATCGGAGCGCGAGTACCAAAGGGAATGTTGCTCGTTGGTCCTCCGGGAACCGGCAAGACCCTGTTTGCGCGTGCTGTAGCCGGCGAAGCCGGAGTCGGATTCCTTTCTGTTACTGGTTCTGACTTCATGGAAATGTTTGTTGGCGTTGGCGCTAGTCGTGTGCGTGACTTGTTCTTGCAAGCACGCAAGATGGGCAAAGCAATCATCTTCATCGACGAAATTGACTCCATTGGTCGTAAGCGTGGTGCCGGTCTAGGCGGCGGTCACGACGAGCGCGAACAAACCCTTAACCAATTACTTGCCGAAATGGATGGTTTTGAAACCTCCGAGGGCATCGTCATTCTTGCCGCAACCAACCGACCAGACATTCTCGACCCAGCACTTTTGCGACCAGGCCGATTCGATCGTCAGATTGTTGTACCTCTTCCCGAATTTGAAGAGCGTCTTGCCATCTTGAAGGTGCACTCACGCGACAAGCGCATGGGCACCGATGTCGACCTTGAAACAATGGCTCGTGCAACTCCCGGCATGAGTGGCGCCGATCTTGCCAACCTCGTGAATGAGTCAGCATTGTTTGCAGTACGTCGCAACTCATTGAACATCGAACGAATCGACTTCGAAAATGCGCGTGACCGAGTTGTCATGGGTGCACGTCGCGAGAGTTTGGTCCTCAATGCCGAAGAGAAGCGAGCAACCGCTTTCCATGAAGGTGGACACGCTGTTCTTGCAGCAGTTCTTCCTCATTCAGATCCGCTGCACAAAGTCACCATCCTTCCCCGCGGTATGGCTCTCGGTGTTACCTGGTCATTACCAGAAGAGCGTCATACATATTCACGTGAGTATTTTGAAGACCTCATTTGTAAAGCAATGGGTGGTCGCGTCGCTGAAAAAATCGTTTTCGGACAACTCAACAGTGGCGCAGCAAACGACCTTGAACAAGCCACATCTATCGCTCGCCGCATGGTGCGTGAATGGGGAATGTCAGACAAAGTGGGACCAATGGCATGGAATGGACAACAACAAGTGTTCCTTGGTGAAGACCTCATGACCAGCGGTCGTGAATACTCTGATTCCACAGCTCAGTTACTTGATGAAGAAGTGTCACGCATTCTTCTTGAGCAAGAACAACGAGCACACGATGTTCTCACCAAGCATCGCAAGGGTCTTGACCTTGTTGCCGAGGCATTGCTTCGCGATGAGACAATCGATGGGCCAACAGTTGGAAAACTTATTCAAGAGTCACTTGGCACTGCAGTTGAAAGTGAACTACCTACA
This sequence comes from Actinomycetota bacterium, assembly GCA_005788815.1. Classification (GTDB taxonomy): domain Bacteria; phylum Actinomycetota; class Acidimicrobiia; order Acidimicrobiales; family Ilumatobacteraceae; genus UBA2093. The sequence goes on from SYAZ01000070.1 coordinate 7,758, forward strand.
GCGTAATTACGGATGATCGTGCTGGTTGCACGACTCAGGAACTGAACCTGGGTCTCTGCATTCAGCCATCGCCGCCCACATATCTTGTGCCTTCATTGGGCCTACAAACCCTTTCAGCACTATCCCGTCGTGATTTGCCATCACCAAAGTGGGAACTGCTTCAATCTTGTATTTCTTGTGCAGTTCTGGCTGTTGAATGAAGTCCACTTGCTGCACGGCCACGTCATGAGACGAAAGAACGACTGCCTTTGTTGCTACATCAGTGCAGGTGCCACATGTGGCAGACGTGAATATAACTACCAGCCACGGTGTCTCAGATGAATCAAAATCAGAGCGATCTAACTGTGTAGGAATATCAAAACTTGCTTGCGTTGGTGCATCTGGTTGACGCCGACGAAGAATGAAAGCCACACAAAAAGCGAAAGCAATACAAACACTCAGTAGTGCAAGCCGTGTCATCATCTTGAAATCACCGGTAATGCGCTGACTATTCCGAATCCCACAAGACCGTGACCTCGATACGTACGACGTTGCACGACGAGCGGAACAGAAGACCTGATGATGACTTCACCATCGTTCACGCCTGCTGGAACATCGAGGCTGATGCGAGCAGCTGCACCAATTGGCACGTCGATGAGTTGAGGAAGGTCAACAACGCCTCCAGGCCCAACAGCAGACACCGTGTATGTGCCATCTTGTCCCGTGGTGTTTACTAAAGACAATGCATTACGAGCACCATTGGATAGACCACTTGGTATTCGCCATTCTTCGGTGGCCAATGCCTTAGGAACACCGTTGGTAATTGCTGTGAAAGAACTACCACCAGTGATTTGACTGAGTACATGTTCGACAACTACCGGCACTTTCCCTACAGACGACACCACCATGGCGTGTTCCCCCTTTGGAAGATCAGCCAGAGTATCGGTGTTGATAGACACCACGGAACCAGCCGGAATGTCAACCACCGTCGATGGTGCCGCAGCGGCGGCATTTTCATCGATGATTGTGCCGTTGGTAATTCCTTCACCAAAAAATGAGACATTGACTTGCGCCAAAGACGCAGATGGGTTGAACACAACTAGTCGTTCCGACACTTGTGGCCCGGTTCGACCAGCAGCAAACCACCAATCGTTTAAAGCAACGGGAATACCAACAGTGGTGGAATACCCCAATCGCCCACCGCCCAAATAATGCTGCATTCGAGATGCGATGATTTGTCCAGTCGTTGCTTCTACTTCTAGAGCGATACTCGACTCATCTGTGGCACCAAACTCGGTGAGAGACAGACTGCGAGACGTCCGCGCACCCAAAATCAGGCCCTGTAAACCTGTCGGACTCCTTTTTCCTTCTTTCGTGACGTAGGAAACATTTACTACAGCACTTTCCGGATACGGATTAGTAAGCACGAGACGCTGTGATGAACCCTGAGCAGTAAACCCATCGGCGAAATACCACGTGGAAGACGTTTGCGACACACACTGAGACGTCACGTCACCTGCGGCGTAAATCAATTGTTGTTCCACTGTTCCTACAGAGCCAATGATTTCAACAACAGGAACAATGACTCCAACAGTTCTTCCGCGAAGAATTTCTACCTCTGCATGATTGCGAGCAGGCACTTCAACGGTTTGTGTTTCCATTGGAGTGTTACTAAGAAAACTCACCGCAGCGGTGATGGCAGTATCACTTGGGTTTGAGACAAAGACAGACGCACTATCGAGGCCGTCTCCAGCAGCGGCTCCGGGGCAGAACCAAGAACTGCTGATGCGGTTGCTCCTCACTGAATGAGGAAAGCCAGCCATTGAAACAATCGCCGAAGACGCTCCTTCGCTCACACTGGCTTGACGTTGGTCGATGTACACAACTCCGCCCATCACAGCAGCTATCAGAAAAATGGAGACGGCACGCCGAAAGATATTCATTGCGCCACCGTTTCGTTCATATGAATGACAGCACCTTCAGCAACAAGTTGCTTTGACACACGTGCCGGCTTCTTCTTTCGCCGACGCGACAAAGCGACGAACACAACTAAGCACCACGCAACAAACTGCAACAACACGACACATGTATGCAGAAGTGAAGCTGAAAAACTCATCTGCAGCTTTCCGGGTGCAGATATGTCGTACGCATTAGTTAGTCCAAAGGCTGGACGAGCGGGAACGTCAACTCCATCTACCAAGACTTTCCATCGCGATGTGAAAGGAACAGACAAATGCACTGTGCCAGCCACAACATCAGCCTGAATTGAAGATTCAGGACGTAAGGCTGCAGGCAGCGCTGTTGCCCCCGCTATGTCTGTTGCAATCATGGATGATGCGCCAGCAAGCGTGCTGCTCTGCGCACCAGCTACTGACAGCTGTGATCTCATAGGCACCCATGTGGTGTTTTCAAAAATCACTACATCTGCCGATGCATACCGTCGCCGAAGGTCGAGTTGTCGAGAGAGGGAATTGACAAGACCTCGTGGGGCTGCAATGGGGTCTGAGCGTGTGGATTGGCCACCATCAATCACGGGGACAACGATGAATCGAACAGACAATGGCGCTAGCAAACGCCCGGCACGCGATGTTTGTCCTCGAACAATTCCATACATGGCGTCCACTGCATTGTCACGTAAACGCGTTGGTGGAGTTTCCCAACTCTCTTCTGCTGACGGATCTGGCCCATTAACAACCGAGTACGCAATCCCCCATCCAAAGTTCAGTGGCGAACCAGGCAGCACACGCGAGTCCCCAATGAACAATGTTCTGTATCCACCGTCTGCTTCAGCACTTGGCAACTGCGATAATAATTGTGGAAGCGACAACGTTGGTTGACTCCACGAACCACCAAGTGTGTTGACTCCTGCTGGAACAAGCGCTACCAAAAATGCAATCGCCACAAGTGCGCTCAGTGGTTGGCGCCAACCAAAACGAGCCTTACGTAGATCAAGGACAAACGACGCCCCCATCGCTCCGGCACACACTGCAATTCCAAATGCAACTACAACAAGCAGAATCGCTGGTTCTGGAAGGTGAGCAGGAAGAAGGAGAACATCATCAAGTAGTGCCAGCAATAATCCAACAGCAACTAGCGCAGCTCCACGCAATGCCCACACTGCTCGCGGGCCTCGAACAAGGAATATGGAACCAAGCACAACTGCATACAACAAAACACTCAACGAAGAGAAAGCAAAGTGGCCCACTTCAAATTGTGCTATTCCGAATAATCCAAGATTGCGGCCTGACTCAACCGGTGCACCAGTGAGTGCTTCCCACCAACCGGATCGAAGGTACGTGGCTGCCCAAGGGATGTTCATTGCAACTGCAGACACAACAATTCCTACCGTGACACCCACCCAACGAAGTATCCACTTCACAGCAATTCCCTGAGTAATTGACACAGCTGCAATCACGACTGCAATCACGGACAATACCAACAAGATCGCGGGCTCGAATGCGGCTACGACAGCCACCACCAAAGTTAACGACGCAAACCAACGTCGCCATTGAGCAGGTGGTGCTTCAGCCATCAGTTCTTTGACGACTGTGTCATCTATATCTGCATGACCAACGAGCATTCGCCCGAGATGCACCATCCAAGGAACCATGGCGTACACGAGCAGTGCTCCCCAACGTCCCGAAGCAATGGATGCATAGGGCAAAGGCACTGCGGCATACGCAACTGTTGATGAAATGCGACCAGCCCGAGTACCCAACACTGAAGCAAACCGCCACACACCGAGCCAACCGATGATCGGTAACAAACACACCGACAACGTATGAAGCAATCCCATGTTCCCAAGTGTTGCGATGGCACCAGTTGCCATGAGTGCAACACCTGTTGGCAATGCAGAAATCTGGCCAAACCCAGCACCCCACCAACCAGATGAATATGACGCCATCAATTCACGCCCCGATCCTCTAAACGGAGCAAATTGACCAACAGACGCCACCCCATTCATCAATAATGAACGCGATCCGAGGACGAGGAGAACAATGAGCGACACCCACATCACATAAGAACTTCGCGGTGGCGCTTCAAGCACGACACCAGAAGCTTGAGATTGTGAAATTCCTGCTTGACGCGCTCTGCGCCGCATGTATGCAGTCACATATGCGCTGCCACTTAACTGCAGCGCGCGGATTTCACTTCCATCTACTTGTCGGTGTTCCGAAAGTTCATCACGGCGACGCCTAATGTCGCCTAGCCCAAAGGGAAGCGACCACATTGCGCGCACTTCAATCAATGCCTGAGATGTGCGACCAGTGACGAGAAGCATGACAGCACGAATAATGGTCAAGAGATACATCTGCATCACAGTGACAGGGACTTGCGAGATAGAAGAGAGAGCTACTACCGACTGGACCCGCACTCTCTCTGCTTCAATGTTCGAATCTGTCACCATGTCACTCGCCAACGACATGGTGGAGTTTTCCTTATGGCGAGCTGTTGCTGCTGGGACAATCACAACACGAGCACCGGCGGCATGAAGACGCCAGCACAAATCAAGGTCGGCTCCACTCGTGGCAAGAGATTCGGTAAAGCCCTCTACAGTGCGAAATAGATCGGCGCGCACGAGCATGCAGGCAGATGACAACTTGAAAACATCTCGCACTGCATCGTGTTGTTCTTGATCGAGTTCGCCATCGTCAGCAATCGGAAGCTCGACTCCGAATCTGTCAACATCAACTCCGACACTTTGAATCATCTTTGGGTTGTCCCAATATGTCAACTTCGGACCAACAGCGCCGGCGTTTGATCGATAGAGCTCTTCCACAAGCAATGCAATCGCATCAGGCGCAAGCGCCACGTCGTCGTGCATGAAACAGAAAAATCCACTGTCTCCTTGCACCAGATTCAGGACACTGTTAGACGAGGCAGCAAAACCAGGATTGCCTCCCAAGAAACGCACCACAGCTGCAGGCATTTCAGTGGCAATCGTGTCAAGAATCGCCCGCGACAATGGGTCTGATTCTTCGCCAGTCACCAAGATGAGGGCCTGAAGCGATTCATAGGTCTGCTGAGCCAAGCCCCGGAGGGACTCTGTGAACCAATCACCCGGTTCGTGGGCCACCATTACGGCCACCACGGGGGGAAGGGAGGAAACTACCTGAGGCTCTGTCACGCCCCTGCGAGGCTAGTGCGATGACCACACCCCCTGTCGGCAGATGGTTTCAAGGTGACATACGACATCTCGCAGGGTGCTAGCAATAGTTTGCACCGCGGGGTATCGTGTCCACATGAGCAAATTCACAGTCCCCCGCATTTCCCTTCCCCACTTTGATATTCCTGGCCTCGACAATCTCCCAAAGGTGGAACTACCAAAGTTTTCGATCCCACAGATCCACTCAATTGATCTCACTTCAATCGACCTTCGTCGCATAAACCCACAAGCAGTTTTGGCATCACCGGTGGTGAAGCAAGCAACTGAAGCTGGCTACACAGCAGTTGGTTTTGCAGTCCTTGGTTTCCAGAAGTTGCAAGTTCGCCGTCGCGAACTCGTCGATTCGTTGAAGAACCGCAACACCACAGCACAGTAAAGCTGACTGTTCCTGCCTTCTCTTCGTGAAGGCAACTAGCCTCTCTCTTTGTGTCAGAGGGTCAAAATATTCAAGAGACCCCAAAGGCTCCACTTCCTGAAGGAACCGTTCCCGTTGGAATCGGACTTCTCATCTCTGGTCTTGCGGCATACATCTTCTTCAAAGTGGGCCAGATGGCCCTCGGCAAAGAAGGCTTCAAGCCCATCGTTGCATTGTGGTTCACATCGTTTGCACTCATCCCTGGTTTCTTTATGCCAGTGGAACAAGAACTCGGTCGCGCACTCGCCCATCGTCGCGCATTAAATCACGGTGGTCGCCCCGTTGTGCGCCGCATGGTGATGCTCACGTCTGGCATTGCCGCATTGCTAATACTTGTCGCATTGGGTGCGTCACAGTGGCTGACAAACGACATGTTCGAGGGCTACGGCATTGTCACTGTTGCACTGATCCTTGGTTTTTGCGCGTATGCGCCAATGCACGTAGCGCGCGGTATCGCTTCTGGTTCTGGTCGCTTCACTGCATACGGAATCATCATGGGCATCGACGGCCTCATGCGCACCGGAACATGCATTTTGTTGTGGGCACTAGGTGTCACCAGTGTGGGCGCCTATGCACTAGCCGTTGCACTCTCACCACTTGCTGCAGTTCTTGTAGTTGCCGCCCGCGGTGACATCACAACCGAAGATGGTCCACCTGCAAGTTTCTCTGAAGTAACACCAAATCTTGGCTGGCTCATTCTTGGTTCGATAATGGGTGCAGCATTAGTGAACGCCGGACCACTTGGCGTTGACATCCTTGCTCATTCAGACGACGCTGCTCGTGTGACTGCGTTTGGAAACGGCGTGCTGTTGTCACGGATTCCGCTTTTCCTTTTCCAGGCAGTGCAGGCAGCATTACTTCCGCGGCTTGCGCGACTTGCAGCAAAAGGCGATCTTGATGAGTTCAAACAAGGACTGACCTTGCTTCTCAAAATTGTTCTAGCGGTTGCAGTACTCGGCACGGTCGGCTCACTCGTCTTAGGCCCACCAATTCTTGACATCATGTACGAGGGTGGACTTGACCGACGCACCTTGACATTGTTGGCGCTCGCAAGCGGCTTGTACATGCTTGCTCTTGCAATTGCGCAAGCAGTAATTGCATTGCAAGGCCATAAATACGTGGCAATCGGATGGTTATCGGCCATGGTGAGTTTCTTGGTCGTCACTGCATTTTCAAGTAACGACTTGTTCCTACGAGTCGAACTAGGCCTCGTTGCCGGATCAACAGCTGCACTGATTGTCTTTAGTTATGCATTGCGAGCACGCATGCAAGCAGGCGCAATTCCCGATGCAGAATCCATGATCGATGGAATTTTGGATAACCCGTAAGTGGGCTAATCCGCTCGCTTTACTTTTTGGCGCGCGCAGTCTCGATAGCCAAGTCGTTTTGCACCATCATGGACACAAGTGACTTGAAGTCCACTTCCGGGACCCAGCCCAACTTTTCGCGGGCTTTCGTAGGATCGCCGATCAAAAGGTCAACTTCGGCAGGACGGAAGAAACGTGGGTCTTGGCGCACATAGTTGTGCCAGTCGTCGAGACCAACTTCGCTAAATGCCAATGTGAGGAATTCTTCGATGGAGTGAGTCTCGCCTGTTGCCAAGACGTAATCATCTGGCTCATCTTGTTGCAACATCATCCACATGCCACGCACATAGTCACCAGCAAAGCCCCAATCGCGCTTGGCATCAAGGTTGCCCATGACCAATTCTTTTTCCACACCAAGTTTGATGCGGGCTGCAGTGTTAGAAATTTTACGTGTCACAAACTCAAGACCACGACGTGGTCCTTCGTGGTTGAATAAAATTCCTGAGCATGCATAAATGCCATAGCTCTCGCGGTAGTTCACTGTGATGTCGTGGCCAAAGACTTTGGCGCAACCATATGGTGAACGCGGGTGGAACGGTGTGAGTTCAGTTTGTGGCACTTCGCGTACCTTGCCAAACATTTCAGATGACGATGCTTGGTAAAAACGAATGGGGTTGTTCTGAGAGCCACCGACCATACGTATGGCTTCAAGCATGCGCAGGACACCGAGACCGGTGATGTTCGATGTCAGTTCAGCCTGTCCGAAAGAGATGGCCACGAATGAAATGGCTCCGAGGTTGTACACCTCGTCTGGCTGCACATATTCAAGCGCCGAGACCAAACTGGTGAGATCTGCCAAGTCTCCTGGTACGAGCTCTACATAGGGAAACTCGTCGCGGATCCGCAAAGCGTGGGGGTTGTTTTGGCCCTTCAGCATGCCAAAGACCTCGTAGCCCTTTGAATGCAGGAATTCAGCTAGATGCTGACCGTCTTGGCCTGTGATGCCGGTGATAAATGCGCGGGGCATTGTGGGACCTCGTATATCGATAATCGGACCTATTGACGGTACCACTACAACCCCTATGAACGGGGTGAATGCCTCTGCAATCAAGCCCCTACGCTGAATGAATGATTGTGGTACTGGCTGGTGGCGTGGGAGCTGCCCGTTTTCTTTCAGGACTCGTTCAGGTGGTCGACCCTTCTCATATCACTGCCGTAGTGAACACGGGCGACGACACAGAACTTCACGGCCTCAGCATTTCGCCAGACATCGACACCGTCACGTACACCTTGGCGAACGCCATAGACCCAGAGCGTGGCTGGGGCTTGCGCAATGAAACATGGCGCGCAATGGAATCGCTCGCTCGATTTGAAGGCGTGCGTCCCATTGACTCGCAGGCCGCACCACGATGGTTCAACCTTGGCGACACTGACCTAGCCACGCATTTTTATAGAACTGCTCGTCTACGTGAAGGTGCAACGTTGCAAGAGGTCACTGATGAAATTCGTCATGCATTCGGCGTGGGAATCTCAGTACTTCCCATGACAAATGATTCCGTGCGCACAATGGTTCACCTAGAAAAAGAAACTGTTCCCTTTCAGGAATACTTTGTGCGCCTGCAACACAGTGTCCCCGTAACAGGTGTTGACTTTGTCGGCGCGTCGACTGCCACATTCATTGATGAGTCAGTTCTCAAGAATGCGGACTCCATTGTGATTGCACCATCTAACCCCATCGTTTCTATTGGGCCCATTCGCGCTCTTCCCGGCGTTGAGGCATTATTGCGGTCACGTCGAAACGACACCGTGGCAATCTCGCCCATCGTCGCAGGTGCCGCCTTGAAAGGCCCTGCTGACCGCATGCTCGTCGAGTTAGGTCACGAACCCACTGTGGTTGGCGTGGCCCGTATGTATGCCGACATCTGTTCCACGCTTATCATCGACACCCAAGATGAACATCTCGTCTCTGCAGTTGAGCGCGAGGGCGTGAAATGCATTGCCACAGACACCATCATGTCTCGTGATGGGGTTGCTGCAGTATTAGCGCAAATTACCGTTCGCAGTACACCACGAAAGGGAGGCCTTCAATGGCACGATTAATGGCATGGAGCGTCGAAGGAATCGGTGAAATTGTTCCTGGGCAACAACTAGGGGACATCATCGTTGAAGCATGTTCGCAAGAACCAAATGGTCCGTTGCGTGACAACGATGTTCTCGTGGTGACCCAAAAGATTGTTTCTAAAGCAGAAGGACGTTTAGTCGAGATTGATCCTGACGATCCGCTTTCTCACAAAGTATTGGTCGAAGAAGAAGCAGTTCGCATTGTTCGTCGACGCGGAGACCTCATCATCACTGAAACAAAGCATGGTTTTGTGTGCGCAAATAGTGGCATCGATTTATCTAATGTAGAACGCGGATATGCAGCCCTATTGCCTATTGACAGTGACCGCTCGGCACGTCGCATTCGCGACATAGTGCGGGCAAAACTCGGTGTCACTGTAGGCGTCATCGTGAGCGACACTTTTGGTCGTCCATGGCGTAAAGGTCTGACCGATGTTGCAATTGGTGTCGCTGGAATCGCCGGAGTCGTTGATTTGCGCGGAACAGAAGATGCTCTCGGCCGCGTCATGCAAGTAACAGAGGTAGCGGTAGCCGATGAGTTGGCATGTGCTGCTGAATTAGTAATGGGCAAGTCAACAGGCGTGCCTGTTGCAATTATCCGTGGCGCAGACCCAATGTGGTTTAGAGATTCTTCAATGGACGAAATAGTTCGCCCACCGAGCGAGGACCTCTTTCGCTAACGCAGAGTCGCGAGGCCTTTTTCCAGTGTGGTGAATGGTGACCACCCCAGTTGAATGCGCGCACGCACTGGCGACAATGCAATGCGAGCAATATCGTTGGGCCGCGACGCACTCGTGCGTGGCACCGGTGCGGCTGCACCAGCCATAACTGCCCACAGATCTGCGATAGACGTCGCAACACCTGTTCCTACATTGATGACAAGACCGCCTGCACGGTCAAGTGAACGCGCTAACGCATCAATGACGTCATCGATATACACAAAATCTCTTGTCTGTTTTCCATTGCCATGCACAATGGGTGCACTTCCATGCGATAGAGCATCCACAAATGCCGCAACAACACCGTCCTCTGCTCGCTGACGCGGTCCGTATACATTTCCCATTGCAAGAACAGTGAACTCAACTCCATGACGCTCGCGATACACAGTATGTAATTCAGCTGCTGCTCGACCAAGAACTTCTTCGGTCGTGCGTGGATTGTTCAGATGCCCTTCTTTGATGGGCAGATCACGTGATGCAACTTCTCCGTAAATGACCGAGCCCGGCATTGCGGTAATGACCTTAGAAACGCCAGCAAGCCGTGCAGCCTCTAACACTGCAACCGTAGATTGCATACTGATTAGTGCTCCATTTGTATGCAACTGCGAAGGAGAAAAGACTGCAAGATTCACCATGACTTCAGGACGACGCAGAGACACCAATTCTGCAAACTCTGGTGATTCAATTGCAATGTTTTGAATCTTGAGGCGTCCAGTCGTGCTTCGAGCATCCGCCAAGTTGGCAAGTGAACCTGTCGACAAATTGTCGACGACATCAACTTCATGTCCTTCAGCAATAAGACGCTCAACAAGATGTGAGCCAATAAATCCTGCGCCGCCACAGACAAGAATTTTCTTCGGACTCATGAGTGTGACACTTCCGACGGATCTGGAATCTTGACGCCAACCAACGTTGCATTCGGCGGAACAAGACCATCGATGCCGACTACACAATCAACGAGAGATGCACCGTCGCCTACCGATCCCATAACGAGAGAACGTTCAAGACGTACACGAGCGCCAATGTGGGCTCCGGGAAGCAACACCGAATCAGACACCACACAACCGTCTTCCACAATGCAGTTGTCACCTATCACGCTGTGAGTGATGGATGCTGATGCGGCGACATGTGCCTGAACTCCCACCGATGACAAGATGCGACTACGTGAGCCGTCGATGAGGTCAAGGTTGGCTTGCAGATACGTATCGGGACGACCAGTGTCTATCCAGTAATCGTCTGTGGCCATTGCAGCGAGTCGACCATCGGCCACCATCGCAGGAAACACCACGCGTTCAATAGACATCTTTTGATTTTCCGGAATGCGGTCAAGAACTGCAGGCTCTAAAACATATGTCCCCGCGTTCACCACATTGCTTGACGTCTCGCCAGGTTGTGGCTTTTCTACGAAGCGTTGCACCCAACCGTCGGCGTTAATCTCCACCACTCCGTATTGAGACGGGTCATCAACAGGTGTGAGATGCAGAGTTCCTTCCGCGTCGTGCGCTTTGTGGAATGCAACCAGTGCAGCAAGATCAACATCACACAAGATGTCACCATTCATCACAATAAATGTGTCGGAGATTCCGGCATGACGTGCAGCAAACGCAATGGCCCCTGCGGTATCTAAAGGTTCAGGTTCCACTGCATAATGGAGCGCAACTCCGGCACACACCCCATCTGGAAATGCATCGAGAAATGGCTGTGGCTTAAAACCAATGGCAAGAACCACCTCGGTGACACCAGCGGTTCCTAAGGAAGCGATGAGATGCTCTAATTGACGCACGTTCGCAATGGGCAATAGCGGTTTAGGCGTAGAGAAAGTAAGTGGTCTCAGCCGGGTTCCGAAACCCCCGACAAGCACCACCGCGTGCATCAGCCGCCGGTAGTTGTTGGGGCAGCAACCGAGGTAGTAGTTGCGCCCTTCACTGTTGTGGTGGGTGCGGCACCATATTCAGCTGCAACGATTTCTGCAAGCTTCTCTGCTGAATCTGGCAACGGGATGTCGGCACCTGCTGGAACGAATGCAATTGTGATTGCCATTTCGTCCCGATCGATGCGGATGTTCTTGAAATCTGTGATGTATCGCTTAGAGATTGTTGAATCGCTCGCTTTTTCCCACACGATTACTTGAACGGTTGCGTCTGCCTGTTTGCCGTTTTCGTCTTTGCACTTATCGGTGTCAACTTTGTACGACACACCTTTGTTCTGATCTGCAGGAAAGGTGATGCCCTTTGAGTCGACCGTGACGCCGTAGGTCTCGAGGTATGCGCCGAGCTTGGCCTTCTTGCCAGAAGCGGCTAACTGCGGGTACCAACGAATAACGCCGTCGTCTCGACTGAAGACGCCATATTTTGTGAAGTTCGGATCAGCAACATCTCCACCTTGCTTGTCGCCCTGAAGGTCTTGCAAGAATGAATCACAGTGGTAAAAACCGATAGGAATGTGCCAACGATCGCTAATGGTTGGAGGTGTATCTGTGGCTACAGGCGCCTGACGCGCATACGAGATAAGACCAAATCCGAGAATGACAACCACCGCCATGACAGTGGGGAATAAGGTGCCGTCTTGAAAACGCACCTTCTTGCCTTTGCCCTTTTGCGCGAGTCGGGCGACCTTTTTTGCTGATGAACCACTAGCCACGAGGACTTGAGGCTACCTGCTCAGAGCCCCCACGAGCGATTACATCGAGATAGGCCTGGGCAACAACCGCTGGTGACACATGGGTTTCCACCCAACGACGCCCCAAAAGACCTTTGGATTGAGCATCGTCCACGTCATTCACGAGCACACGAATTGCCTCCGTGAATAATGCAGAGTCGTCCGGGGCAACAGCAATTCCTGCCCCACTTTCGTCGATTATTCGCGTCACTTCGGTACCAGGGTCGATGGCCGCAACGACCGGGCGACCTGCCGCCAAGATGCTGTACGTCTTCGAAGGAACGCTGACAGACCCAAGCCCAGTGCGCAGAGGCACAACGAGCACATCGGCAGTTGCGAGAACTTCTGCCACTCGAACTGCTGGTTGATACCCGTTGAATCGAAGATTAGAAATACCAGAAGCCTTGCGTTCAAGTTCACTGCGCGCAGATCCGTCGCCATTGATAACAAACGTCACCGCCGGCAATGCCCGTGCAGCATCGATCATCATTTCCAGCGATTGTGAGTAACCCACATTGCCCGCATACATCACCACTTGTTCGGCGCCAATCTTCAATTCACTTCGATAGGAAGTCATTCTGTCCATCGGGCGAATGAAATCAGCATCAACAAAATTGGGAATGACAACAACTTTGTGGACATGACGAGCAGAGACCTTGGCGGCGACATTGCGACGCAGGTCATCAGAAAGAACTACCACACAATCGGAACGCTGGTAACTCACTCTCTCTAGCCACCTAGCGACTGCAATGACATTTTTATTTGTAATTGCGCCTGTCTCGATTGCTGCATCTGGGAACACATCTTGAATGTTGAAAATGGATTGAGTGAATCTCAATCGACTTGCTAACCACCCGGTCAACCCCAACGTGAGTGGTGGCGACATGGAGATGATGGCGCGAGGACGCCGATGAATGCCACCTGCAAACAACGTGCACACGCCAGCGATAGCACTAAACGCACCGAAGCCAAAGGCGCGACGCAATAAATTCGTTTTGCTTTTGCCAGGAAATGGATGCACACGAGTGATGGAACCCCACGAAGTCTTTTCGCGTCGAACGAGACGACCTGACCAGCCATCTTCAATCGCGTGATTGCGATACCACGGCAAAGCGGAGACAACGTGCACTCGCTCCCCTGCGCGCACAAACTCTTCCACGATGCGCGAAATCACGTCACCCGTAGGTGCTGTGTCTGGCGCAAAGTGCGGACACACGACAACAATTGGTCGCTTCACTGTGCAGCCTTACCCTTAAAAACAATCGTGTCGTACTCGCACAAAAGATCTGAAGCAGAAAGAGCCGCGGTAAACATGTGAGCACGCTCGCGACCACTATGCACGAGTTCTTCACGACGCACGCGTACTGCATCAAGAGCTCGACCCCACGGAGCATTGTCAAGTGTGCACACCATGCCTGCATCACCTACCACTTCAGGCAAACTTCCCCTGTCGCTACAGATAACAGGACAACCAAACTTCATTGCTTCAATCACGGGCGCACCGAAGCCTTCGTACTCACTCGGAAAAACCATTGCATCAGCCATGGCCAATAATCCGTTGCGATCCGCATTTGATACACGACCTGGCATCAGGACTCTGTCGCCGAGTTGATGTTCCTCAATAAAAGCTTCAACGTCTTCTTGTGCAGAACCTGCAGAGCCGGCGAACACCAACCGCAACTTCGGATCCGCCCACGCTCCAACACCAGATGCAAGCAAACCCAAGAGAAACAGATGATTCTTATGCGGATGAGTAATGGCTGGATAAACAAGCACTGGCCCGTCACCCAATTCGAACTTGCTGCGAAGACCCGTACCGCTTGTGATGTCGGTGTCTATATTTCCCTGCAGACCATGACGAACGACAGCAATTTTGTCTCGAGATACTCCAAAGTATTTCTCAAGGGTACCCACAACAAAGCGCGAAGGAACTGCAATGCGTCGCGCACGACGCAACGACGACGGAACCGTGGCCTTGAGATATTTGAGTTTTACTGGCGACACGTATTCGGGGTACTCAGTCCATTGCACGTCGTGCACAGTCAGCAATGTTCGCCTATTTCCAATTCGTGGAACTGTGCCGCCACCATGATGTACAACATCGAAAGATTTTGTCTTCCATGCCAACCATGTGTGCTCTAGCACGATGCGTTGCAAACGACTCAAGCATTCATTTGGGGCCTCATGCACTACAAAATCATTTGCTATCTCTGGATGCCGAAGCGAGAAACCAAGTGGCGCAAAAACTTCTATCTCATAGTCGTGTGCGATAGACGAGAGCCCCACCAACTGGCGAATGAGATATTCCTCACTGCCGCCAACACCAGGCACACACCACAACAAGTTCATTGCAACTCGTTTTGCAACCATCATGCACGCTCCAAGGTGTCACGGTAGGCAGCAACTGTGAGTTCAGCAGTAGTCGACCATGAAGCATCACGCGCACGTTCAAGACCACGCGCGCGCAGTTCATCGACAGATGACATCGCTTTTCGAACTCCGTCAACGATGGAATCAACATTGAGTGGGTCAATGAGTACTGCAGCACCCCCAGCTACTTCTTCTGTTGAGATTCCGCGCGATGTCATGACAGGAGCACCATGCGCCATGGCTTCAATCACTGGCAACCCGTACCCTTCGAAGATGGAAGGGAATGCAAACACTGTGCAGGCTTCATAAATTGCAGGCAAGTTATGTGCAGGAACAAAACCAAGGAATCGCACATCATGGTTGAGTGACGGAGTTTCTTCACCCCAACCTTCCATTCCCGCAATGAGAAGTGGAGGCGCGTCTCTCATAGATGACAGTGCCTGAATCAATCGACCCAGATTTTTACGTGGCTCTAATGTTCCGACGAAGAGAATGAACCTCTCTGGTAATTCATATGTTGCCTGCACTCGCCGACGATCCACATCTGTCACTTCGTGTGTAGTAACCCCGAGTGGAACAAGACGAAGTCGATCTTCATCAAAACCTGCTCCACGACAATCGCGCATTGTTGCTTCTGAAGAACACAGCACCATCGCCGCGTCGTCTAACAACATTTTCAAACTGCGACGAAAGACTTTGTTGCCGCGTTTCGTAAAAAACTCTGGGTGATGCAAAAACGCAAGGTCATGCACTGTGACAACAAGTGGTTTACGCGTCGCCGGCGGGATGATGGAAGTTCCGTGCACGAGGTCAACGTTGTCGACAACAGATTCCACCAGTGGCCATCGAAAGCGTGTCCATGTCTCGTACAACCACGGCGACCCCAACGGAAGAGTGGTCACAGGTATTGGCGGCACGAACCCAGCCGTTGGTCCATGACGATGCCTACCCGCTACGCCAATTAGTTCTATTTCAGGGGTCTCCATCAGGTGGCGAGCCACCTCGATAGCCGAAATTCCGGTGCCACCTGGGACTCGCTGCCAGCACTGTTCGAGGGTGTAGGCGATACGCACCCCTTCATTCTGTCCGTTCCCGTCCTACGATGGCATCTATGTCGGAATTTTGGTCGGGTCGCAGCGTCGTTGTCACGGGTGGTAACGGTTTCCTCGGACGGGTCGTGGTGCGGTTGTTAACCGAAAAGGGGGCCTCGGTCGCCGCTCCCACCCATGACGAGTATGACCTCACGGTTCCAGGGCGAGCAGACGTCATGTTGAAGGCCTTCGCCCCTACCCACGTGATCCACCTCGCAGCTCGAGTCGGCGGTATTGGCTACAACCAAGTTGCTCCAGCCCCGTTGTATCTCGACAACCTCATGATGGGGACCCACATCATTGAAGCCACCCGCGCTGCAGGAACTGAGAAAACTGTTTTGCTCGGCACCGTGTGTTCGTATCCGAAGTTCACACCAGTGCCGTTCAAGGAAGAGTCTTTGTGGGACGGCTACCCCGAAGAAACAAATGCGCCGTATGGAATTGCCAAGAAGGCTCACCTCGTGCACGCACAAGTGAATCACGCACAATACGGACAACAGTTTGCGTATCTCATTCCAACAAACTTGTACGGCCCTGGAGACAAATTTCATCCATCCGTCTCTCACGTCATTCCTGCGCTCATCAAAAAGTGCATTGAAGCAAAAGAAAATGGTGACCCGTTTATTGATGTGTGGGGAACCGGTTCAGCAAGTCGCGAGTATCTATATGTTGAAGATGCAGCTGCAGCCATCGTGCGAGCTGCTGAATCACACAACGGAACAGAGCCAATCAACCTTGGATCCGATCGAGAAATCACAATTCGTGAAACCGCAGAAACTATTGCGCGTGTTACTGGTTACGCAGGTGAACTGAAGTGGGACTCCACAAAACCAGATGGTCAACCACGGCGCCGTATTGATGCTCATCGTGCAGAAGAACTACTTGGCTGGAAGGCCGCAATGGAATTCTCTGAAGGCCTCGCCCACACCGTGCAGTGGTACTTAGAAAATCGCGAGCAAGCTGAAGCTGCTCCACGATAAGACTCGCCAGATGTCGCTTCCCCCTCCCCTCCTCGAATACTGCACACGCCATCCACAGATTGTCACTGGTCGTCATTGCACACGATGTGATCGACCTGCATGTAATGACTGCTTAACCCCGGTAGACATCGGTTCACACTGCACTGAATGCGTGAGACGCGCGCGTCCCGCAACGAGCGAACGAATTCGATTTTGGAATGCTGCACAACCTGTTCTAGTCACTCGACTAATCATCGCTATCAATGTCATCGCCTATGCGTGGGTCCTCACTGGGACTCAGTTGAGTTCCATTGCTGGTTCCATCAATTCAAACGAATTAGACATGGGGCTTTCGCAAGTCTTTATCGATAACGGTGAGTGGTATCGCATCATCTCGTCTGGCTTTCTGCACTTTGGCCTCATCCATGTGGGCATGAACATGCTTTTGCTGTGGCAACTTGGCCAACTACTCGAGCCGGCTCTTGGTCGGGCACGGTTCACGTTGTTGTATTTCACCGCCATGGTGGGTGGCGCAACCGGCGCACTGCTCATGAATCCAAACGGACTGACCGGTGGAGCATCTGGTGCAGTATTTGGCCTGATGGCAGCAGCCGCAGTTGGCTTTCAGCAACGCGGGGTAAATCCGATGCGCACGGGAATTGGTGCAACACTCATGTTGAACTTGCTCATCACCTTTGCAATCCCTGGTATTTCCATCGGCGGCCACCTTGGTGGCGCTTTAATTGGTGGCGCAATTGGGTACGCAATGCTTGAACCACAATGGCAACGTGACGCACCATGGATTGCCTGGGTGGCACCTGCCATTTGCATAGCAAGTTCATTGCTTTTCATCTCCACCTTCTAACGACACACCCGCTTCCTACGCTGGCCTTGTTTCCCCCACCGTCACTTGCTATCCAAAACGTAGGGAAACCATGTTTGCTTCCACACTTCTCGATGTACCACGTCCGTATATCGATCCCATTTACTCACTCGTTGAAGCGCTCGGTGTCGCGTGTCTTGCACTTCGTCGCCCCGTCGTTGATTCCACCATCACTCTCGTGCTCGACAATCAACGGCGTGGCATTCATCTGTTTCCCTCAACACCGCTCACGCAATCAACGATTCACCACATCATTGGCCATGTCAGCTCAGTTCCGAACGCACACGGTGTTGTCGTCATCTCCACTCGCACTACTGCACCTATTTCGCCACAAGACACAACGCTTCTTCTTCACACAACAATGGCGTGCCAATCTGCTGGCTTCGAACTCATCGACTGGGTGGTTCTCGGGTCTGGTGGTCTTTACTGCCCGCGATCACTCACCGATGCGCCAGATCCATGGTTGGCATCTGCCACATTTTTGTAGTCGCGTCGCTCTCTTGCCGTCACACGTAATCCCGCGCCATTCAATGCGCGCAACAATTCTCTGCTGGTTACCTCTAGGGCACCACGCGATACCGCCATCTCACGAATATGTAGTGGCACGTCGTAATGGTCGCCGTGAAATCCCCGTTTAGGTATTTCCAGACTCTGTGCAAACTCGTGCAGTTCTTCAAGCGACACATCACTCACCATGTGGCACCACTGGCGTTCTTTGAACCACCACCGACACTCGTCCACCAAAATCGTCACTCTGCGTCCACCCGTGGCATCTCGTCAGTGTAGGACGATGCCATCTCGTGGTTGACTGTGTCTATGGCTACTCCGCTTAAGACCAGACCAGCAGAAGTTCGTCCCGACACCGAAATGGTGCCAGAAACTGGCGAGCCAATTGTGGCCCACATCGTGAAGACCGAACCCGGCGAAGATGCTGCAGCCAAAGTTCTTGAAGCGCGCATCAACGGCACTCCTCTCGAAGCGTTATGCGGACACGTGTGGGTGCCATCGCGCGACCCAAAGCAGGTACCCATGTGTCAAAAGTGCAAAGACATCTACGAGACGTATCGAATGTTTAACGACGGCCTAAACGAAACGCCCAACGAATGAGCTCATCGCCTCGTTTGCGCCCCGCAGTTCGTGGGCTCGTTATCGACAACTCCAACTCTGTGCTCATGGTGAAATTGGTGTTTCCCCATGGCGAGTGGTGGGTGATGCCCGGAGGTGGGATTGAAGAAAATGAAGACCTTCACACTGCCTTACAACGTGAACTTGCCGAAGAAGTAGGTCTCACGGCGTTTGAAGCAGAAGGTGTGTTGTGGTTGAGAGATCACCACTTCGCGATGTCATCCACTGACGGCGTTCAATGGGACGGCCAAAGCGAAACGGTGTTTGTCGTGCGCACCGAACGCTTTACTCCCTCTCCACTTATGTCACAAGCCGAACTTCACGCCGAGAATCTGCACGCTTACCAGTGGTGGAGCATCGATGAAATGCTGCTGAATTCCGAATGCAACAATTTTTCTCCACCCGACATTGCTATCCGTTTGCATCAGTTCGTGTCAAGCGACTCATGGACGCCATTGCACATTGTGCAACACAACGACTCCATCGTTAGCGAATGCCTGCTCTAGCGGAAATCTCGACTGGGGATAGTTGCCGGAGCAAACAACGGCGTGATGTGTTCTGCCACAACATTGATGACACCGCTTGCAGATTCAATACGGCCCCGCACCAATAATGCAGAAGCATCTCGGGCAACTGCGCGATGACGTGCCCAACATCCTTTTGAACACACCACATTGATAAGCCCTGTTTCATCTTCCAAACTGATGAACGTTGCACCTTTTGCGCTCATGGGCCGCTGACGATGAGTAACAATGCCAGCCACCATGGCTCGATCACGATGCGGCACTGCTGGCAATTGGTCTGCAGTGATAACACCTTTGGCTTGCAGTTGCTCACGCAGAAAAATCGTGGGGTGACCATCGGGCGAGATACCTGTAGCCCATAAGTCTGCAATTGCTTCTTCTATGGGTTCCATGCCCGGCAATGTGGGACGTGTTTGCAGACCCATGATCCCTTGCAATTTGTCAATGTTTCCATGTCCATATGCGCCCGCTTCCCACAATGCATGGCGTCGGTCGTCTCCGAAGCTGGCAGTAAACGCGCCAGACGTAGCCAACGCTTCAACCTGTGTGCGGGACAACGCTGGCACACGTGTCACCAACTCTTCGATTGATGCATACGGCCGATGCACTGCGATCTCGCGAGCCAGATCAGAACCAATACCGCGCACCGAGCCAATGCCAAGACGCACTGCAAGACCAGTTTCTGATTCGCCATGTTGCTCAAGCGTTGCTTCGTGACTTGATGCATTGATGTCTGGCGTATGCACCAACACTCCGTGACGTCGCGCGTCACGCACCAATGTGTGGGGAGACCAAAACCCCATCGGCTGAGCATTGAGTAACGCGGCACAAAAAATTGCGGGTTCATGCAATTTGATATAGGACGATGAATACACCAAGTACGCAAAGCTCACAGAGTGACTTTCCGGAAATCCGTAGTTTGCAAACGCTGCCATCTTCAGGAAAATCTCATCGGCAATTGCACCAGTGATTCCCCGTTCTGCCATGCCCTCATACAGTCGCGCCTTTAGTCGTTCCATGCGCGCTTGCGACCTTTTTGAGCCCATAGCTTGGCGTAACTGATCTGCTTCGCTTGCCGTAAAGCCAGCAACATCAATTGCCATTTGCATCAGTTGTTCTTGGAACAACGGCACACCCAGTGTTTTGCCCAAAGAATTTTCTAATAGTGGATGCAAATACGTAATGGGTTCGAGACCATTACGACGGCGAATGTACGGATGCACAGACCCACCCTGAATGGGGCCAGGGCGAATGAGTGCAATCTCTACCACCAAGTCATAAAAGCGACGCGGCTTCAACCGAGGCAACGTAGACATTTGCGCGCGTGACTCCACTTGGAATACGCCCACCGTGTCTGCACGACACAACATGGAATACACATCGTCTTCTTGTGGAATAGTTGCAAGGTCAAGTTCATATCCACGATGTTCAGAAATAAATGACACCGCATTAGACAGTGCCGACAACATTCCCAGACCCAGCAAGTCGAACTTCACTAACCCTGCAGCAGCACAATCATCTTTGTCCCACTGCAACACACTGCGGTTAGCCATGCGTCCCCACTCCACAGGGCACACTTCAATAATGGGTCTGTCACACATCACCATTCCGCCTGAGTGAATACCCAGGTGTCGTGGCATATGTTCCACTTCGGCCGCCATCTCTAAAACCAAGTCGGGAATGTCGTGGTCACGTTGTGTAGCGGTGATAGCAACAGTGCCCCACGCGTCAACTTGTTTGCTCCATGAATCCTGCTGATCGGGTCTGTGTCCTAATGCGCGTGCCATGTCGCGCACTGCTGAACGCGACCGATACGTAATGACATTGGCAACTTGTGCTGCATGATGG
>SYAZ01000071.1 GCA_005788815.1 Actinomycetota bacterium
ATTGATCTGAATAATTGCGCGGCCTTTCATGGTGTCCATCATTGCCCGACCTTCAAGACATTTCCTAAACGCCCTGCCAAAACTTCATAGTCAAACTCAGTTTCTGCACGTTCACGTGATGCACGAGCCATAGATACACGCAATGCATCGTCATCCAAAATGGCTGCAATCCTGGCTGCTACCGCCGCAACATCTGTGGGGTTATCAAGGACGAATCCGGTAACACCATCGAGCACTGCTTCTGCTGCACCACCACTGCGTCCAGCAACTTGCGGCACTCCACACGACGCAGCCTCGACAAACACGATGCCAAACCCTTCTTGTTCAAGACCGCCCCATCGATTGCGGCACATCATGGAAAAAATATCGGCACAACCATAGAGAAGTGGAAGGTCATCGTGGTCAACTCGACCAAGAAATGAAACAGGCGCACGAGTCTCTTTGGCAATTTTTTTTAATCGTGATTCATCGCGACCAGTACTCGCGATGACCAATTGCAGCTTGGGGCGATGCGGCGCAAGTTGTTCAACAGCCTTAATCAATGTGTCGAAACCTTTTCGTGGCACAAGACGGCTGATGCCCAGCACCACTTCTGCGTCTTCTTTCATTCCAAACTTCACCCGTGCGTCACGACGTTGCTCAGTTGAAAGCGGCACGAACCGTTTAGTGTCTACGCCCGGTGGCACAACAGTGGACGGCAATGCTCGACCAGCAGCATGCATGCCTTCTTGATCGGGATAACCACCAGCAGAAATGATGTGCTGCGCTCCACGCAAAACGTGACCAAGCACTTGTTTTGAGCCCGGCAACCGCCCAGGCACCGTGACCTCTGCGCCATGTAGCACCACCATGTACGGCAGTTTCAAAGACGGGCCGACAAGACCAAGTGGCAATGCTGGGTCGAGTACGACAAAGTCTGCACCGAAGTCTGCAGCCATTAAATTGATGCGTTGCACCATCCACGGATGAGGCAACAAGACTGGCTCACGCGTGCGTTCGATGCGATATGGCTGGGCAGCATCGAACTCTGCTGCGTTGGTGTGTGGGCTAGTGAGAACTGCAAATGAATCTGGCGGAAGTCGTCGCCACCATTCCCACAACAACGACTGGATGCCACCGATCTTTGGCGGAAAATCATTGGTGACAAGAAGGTGCTTCATAGGTCGTCTCGCAAGGTTGGCAGATGTGACAACTCTTCAGCAACAACTGGGTCTTCATCGTGTTGTGGCACATACGCCACTAGACCCAAACGCGCAGCTGCCCAAATGGCTTGAGCACGTAGCACTGGTTCGGCACTTGTTGTGTATTCCTGCAATGCAGCGTGCACCCACGCATCTGTTGGTTGTGCAGTGTTACCCATGATGATGAGTGCGTTTCTACGAATCCATTGCGGATTGCGTTCATGGATGTACCAACTCTCACATTCCTGCAAGATGTCGGCATCAGACGACTTGAGAATCCACTGCGTCTCTATGGCTCGCCGCACCGGTGAGCGCACAGTGACAGGCACAGACCACCGTTGCGTATGCGGACACGAGGATTGACAATCATCGCAACCATATATACGACTACCCAGTGCAACACGAAAACGTCTGTCGAAGACTCCGGGCTTTTGCAAAAGCCACGACAAGCAACGATTTGCATCGATAACTCCGGGAGCCGCAATGGCATCGGTGGGACATGCAGGAATACACCGCGTGCACGTACCACAAGAATCAGCAACAGGTTCGGACAACGGAAGCTGCGCAGTAGTGACCACACAACCCAAAATAAAATAACTACCCGCCCCTGGAATAAGAATATTGGAGTTCTTTCCGAACCAGCCAATGCCGGCGCGGTATGCAATCTCTCTATCAACGATGGCATTGTCATCTGCAAAAACAACCGCGCGATGACCATCAGTGCGTAATTGGTCTTTCATTGCGGTCAAGGCTTCTCTCATCTGATGATGAGCATCGAACCATGCGTATCGAGCAATATGTGCCGGCGTGCCAAGACCTTCATCGGCATCTTCTACAAAATAGGAATACGCACCCACGATGATGGTGCGAGCGTCTTGAACTATGAGCGACGGAGTCGTAGAACGAACTGGATTACGAAACGTGAACTGCATGTCGTTCACGAAATCGTTGTCAATGCGTTGCTGGATCTGTTCCCTGGCGCGGTCAAGTGGATCTACTGACGTGACCCCGACTGAATGCAAACCTGCACCAAGTCCGATGGAACGCAAAGATGTCCAGTAGGCATCGCCTGCGGGAACTGGGCCGTCGATAACGCGGCGTTTTTTGCGTTCTGGATTAACCGACTGCACGGTGCCGTAGCGTAGGCACCAAACCCGCCTGAGCGAGCACTCTAATTTCACGAAGTTCTTGCAAGTTGAGAATGACAGCCCCGTCTGTGGGTTGATCGCACAACACACTCATCATGCAATCACTACATGCGTCTGTGTTTCTCATGACGCATGTATCGCAAGAAATCATGAGAATGGGTTGTTCTGGGCTCTGACCGGGCATCTGTGGCGTTGTTTCCATACCCGTACCCTGACGACAGGGTGTACCAAAGTTGCCCTACAGGACCACGGCTCCGTCGAAATCAATGTGCAGAATCTCGATGCGACCCCCGTCAGGTAACGCTTTCGAGACATCTGATACTTGTTCTGCGGCACACATAATGGCAACTGTTGGCCCAGAGCCCGACAGCCAACTACACCATGCTCCAGCGTTCAGCCCAGCGGTGAGTGCTTCTTTGCAAGCAGGCGAAGTAGCGAACCGAATGTCCTGATGAATGCGATCGCGTGTCGCTTCCTTCAGTAAGCCCACATTGCCAGTGGCAAGCGCGGTGACAAACATGGCGCAATGAGCGATATTGAAGACCGCATCATTGAGTGCAATTGTTGGTCCGATTTTTCCGCGCGATTCATTTGTTGAAGTGATGAAATCAGGAATCCACATCACAAAGGTGGGAGACAACGACACAGGAACTTGTACAACCGTGTTTTCAGAGGTGATGACTACCCCACCGTGCAGCGAGGGAGCGACATTGTCAGCATGACCTTCTAGTTCAGTTCCAATTTCTACAGCGCGTGAAGATTCGCGGTTCCATGCAGAACCGACTTGCTGAATCTCTGCAGCAATGATTCCGCCAACTCGAACAGCACCACTAAAACCAAGCCCTCGACCCATGGGAATTGCATTTCGCACCCAAATGCGACCAACACCGCCGGCATGTGCAAAAGCAATGTGAGCAGGGTGCGTCTCGTCGGCGATCGACGCATCACTTGGCATCGGGTCTGCATCGACAACACCAACTTCGGCGTACAACGAGAGTGCTAAACCCAAGGCGTCGAACCCTGGTCCTAAGTTTGCAGATGTTGCGGGAACACGAACGCTCACGGCTAGAACACCATTCGCGCTAATTGACGCGAGCTCTCTTCAGCAACAGCATGCAATACCCCAGCAGCTGAACCTGAATCGATGGATGCACGTGCGCGCTCGATGCCATCCATGACATCTCCGGCAACGCCAGATACATACAGGGCACAACCTGCATTGAATGTGACGATGTCGCGAACGGCGCCAGCCTTTCCTGCAAAAAGTTCTTTCATAGTCGCCAAGTTCTGAGCCGCATCTCCACCACGCACATCTTCCAATGTTGACGAGGCGATTCCAAATTCTTTTGCATTGATCTCAAACTCAGTGACTATGCCATCTTTTAGTTCAAACACAGTGTTCGGGCCACTCACTGCTAATTCGTCGAGCCCACCGTGGCCGTGAACCACCCATGCGCTCGTGACACCCCGTGTAGACAGCGCCCCAGTCATCGCAGCCATCATCTTTGGCATGGCAACACCGACCAACATGTTGGCAATCGGCGCTGGATTTGCCATCGGCCCAAGCAAGTTAAACGCAGTGGGAACTCCAATTTCACGTCGCGATGGCCCCGTGTATCGAAAAGCCGGATGAAACTTCGCGGCTAAACAAAAACCAAAACCAGTCTCAACAACACATGCTTCGACGCCGTTTGGGTCAAGTTCAATCGCAACGCCTGCTTCTTCTAACAAATCAGCAGCGCCACATTTTGACGACGCTGCACGATTGCCGTGTTTGCACACAGGTACTCCTGCACCTGCAACAACGAGAGCAGACATGGTGGACACGTTGACTGTATTGCTGTTGTCTCCACCAGTTCCCACAATGTCGATCGCGCGCTCTGCAAGTTCTGGTTTCAGATCTACGCGCATTCCAGCAGAACGAACGGCATGCAACATTCCTTCGAGTTCAACTACCGTCTCACCTTTGGCGCGCAGAGCAACAATGAACGCAGTCATCTGCGACGGAGTGGCATCACCATTTAAGATTTCAGTGATCGCGGCACCGGCCTGAGAACTGGTGAGGTCGCGGCGGTCCAAAAGATGCGCCAGAAGCTCAGGCCATCCGTTGAACTTCTCGTCGCGTGTCATCTACTAAGTATCTACGCCAAGCGACGCCGATGACGAATGATTCTTCGTCTTTCTTTATCGGTGGCACCACCCCAGACGCCATCCTTCTCACGAGTGGCTAGGGCGTACTCCAGACAATTAATCCGCACCGGGCACTCAGCACAAATGCACTTCGCTTCCTCAGCAGCATCTTCGGAGTCGGGAAAAAACACGCCAGGGTCAAGGCCGTTACAAGCCCCCTGCTGTCTCCATGACAATTCTGACCTGGACATCGCATACCCCCTCGATGTCGGGGCAACGCCCCTTGCGCCACATCGTATGTGTCCGTGGTCACAGATGTCTAATCCAAGGGGCTACGGGGTTTCCCCAGCAATGCCGTAGGCCCGAGCAATGACTTGCAACGGATGCTGCGGTACCTGGCCTGTTTGTTCGATGATCGCGGTGTTTGCAAGATGGCAGTCACCCGCGACAATTTCACTGCTGGCAGCTTCAATCTTTTCAGCAAGTTTTTTGGCGACTGGTAACGAGAACTGTTCATTGCCCGCTTTGAATCCCCACATCCCGTCCACGCCAGAGCACTGATCTATCAACGCGATGTCTGCTCCTGTCATCTTCATCAAGTCACGACTGAGCAGGCCAATGTTTTGCGCACGAAGGTGACATGGATTGTGGTACGAAATGGTCTCTGGAATGGTGCCAGTGAAATTCGTATCTAGTTCTGTTCCTTTTTCTGTGTGAAGGTTCATCAGATACTCAGATGAGTCGTATGTGTGTGCAGCAACAAGTTCCGCATCTGGTCCCCCGACGTAGTCCACATAATCCTTCTTCAAGATGTACCCACATGTTGGCTGTGGCACAACGATGTCTTTTCCTTCGCGCACAGCTTGAGCAAGAACAGTTACTTGCTTCTTGGCAACTTTAAGAAAACCGTCCATGTCACCGCTGTGCAGATACGGAGCACCACAGCATCTAGTGCCATCTGCAAGTGAACACTCAATGCCATTGCGTTCATACACCTTCACCAAGTCTTGACCGATGCCAGGCTGCAGATACTCAACTGAACAAGTAGGAAACACAACTACTGAACCTTGCTTTTTTGTAAGCACCGGGGCTACTCGCTTTGAGAACCACGTGCTGAATCTTTGCTTGGCATACGGCGGTAACAAACGCACTGACGAAACGCCCGTAGTTTTTTCAATCAACTTTCGCGCAATGGAACCGGGCTTAGCGCCAATCATCAAGTTTGAAATGGTGCTAACTGAGGTTGCCAGTATCCCTAATGCATCAGCGTGACCCAGAGTTTGCGTAGCAACACGCTTTCGAAGACTGACTTGACCATTTTCAAGACGCATTGCAGCGTGTCGAAGCATGAGGCGAGGAAAATCTATGGCGCTTTCGTGCAGCTCGGGAATGTACGGACAATTGTCGTAACACAATTTGCACTGGAAGCACTCGTCGGCAACTTGATCTTGCTGAGCCGGCGTCAATCTGCCGGCATCTTGATCTTCGTGCTGTTCTACGTAACTAAACAACGTGGGAAATGAGGAACACAACGTCAAACACAAACGGCAACCATTACAGACGTCGTATACACGCGTGAGTTCATCACGAACATCAGCCTCATCGATGTACAGAGGGTGCTTTGGGTCAAAAGTAATTGTCATTGTGGCGAGAGCGCTGCGAGTCCTTCACCGAAGCGAAGAGCGTGGCTCTTTTCTGCGCGAGCAAGAGATTCAAACCAGTCAGCAATTTCATCGAAACCTTCATGACGCGCAATCTGTGCGAAGCCTGGATACATCTGTGTGTATTCATATGTTTCACTGGCAATTGAGGCTTTGAAATTTGCTTCGGTTTCACCAATCGGCTCTCCGCTCAGTGGGTCACCAACTTCGGCGATGTATTCAAGATGTCCGTGAGCATGGCCCGTCTCACCTTCGGCAATAGAGCGAAACAGCGCTGCTGCTTCGGGGTGGCCCTCAATGTCTGCTACCTGTGCGAACCAGAGGTACCGACGGTTTGCTTGGCTTTCCCTAGCGAATGCCTCCAGCAAGTTTTGGTGGGTCTGACTGCCATTGATGCTTTGCATGACCGTGTCCTTTCGATTTGTACACATCACGCGTTACTGAAATAAATGCTACTAGTGCCAATCAAAATCAGTGTCGCGCACAACAGTTCTATTTTTTGTCGGTCAAGAGTTCTGCGAGTTCGGTAAATGCTCGTGAATACGGGGACGATTTACGCCACACGAGGCCCACTGTCCTATTTGGAGGGACGCCAACAAACTTGCGTGTCACGATGCCTCGGCCAGGTGCTGCTTCGATCTTTACAGCGCACTCAGGCAGCAATGTCACACCTAAACCTGCTGCGACCATCTGTGCAAGCGTTGCCATGCTTGTTGCCTGCACCTCACTTGGTTCACTAAACACCAAGCGACACACATTTGTCACTTGATCTCGCAAGCAATGGCCCTCCTCCAAAAGAATGACTCGCTCATCACGCAAGACATCTAATTGCAGCGGAGATTTTCCCTTCGCCAATGGATGTGACTCAGACATCGCGAGGACAAAGTTGTCTAACCCAATTGATTCTGTTGCGAATTCTTCTGAACCAATTGGCAATGCCAGAAGTCCAAGATCAATAACTCCACGACGAAGAGAATTAAGAAGATTATTTGTCTGTAGTTCATGAATATGAAGTTCGGCTCTTGGGTGAGTGGCCATTACAAATCGCACAACGTTTGGCAAAACGTACGGAGCAAGTGTGGGAATGACTCCGAGACCGATTCGCCCGCGCAAATGCTCCCCTTCGTAATGAGTTGTGCCCACGAGGTCGTTCATCTCTCGCAAAATGATGCGAGCGCGTTCCACCACCTCAGTACCTTGAGTTGTAAGAAGCGCTCCACGAGATGACCGCTCAAACAGAGTGACACCTAGCTTTCGTTCAAGTTCCTTGATCTGAGCGCTGAGAGCTGGCTGCGAGACGAACTCTTCATCAGCGGCGGCCCCAAATGTGCCGGCATCGGCAATGGCCACGAGGTAACGCAGTTGTTGGAAGGTCGGCCATGACATAAGGACTTCTTATGATAACCCCAAGAAACAACTATTTGGCTTATGGCTATGGAACTGCGAGACTCTTTTTCATGAGTACACAAGAAACAAGTCAGTGCCCGTTCACCAGCGGCTCCTTTACAGCCGCCGATATGGGAACAGCCAATTTTAATTGGTGGCCAAACAACCTAAACATCAAGATCCTTCACAACAATCCGCAGACTGGCGTCCCACAGGACCCCGGCTTTAACTATGCAGAAGAGTTCAAGAAGCTTGATCTCGACGCAGTTGTGAAAGACCTCACCGTATTAATGACCGACTCACAAGAGTGGTGGCCAGCTGACTACGGACATTACGGTCCGTTCTTCGTTCGTATGACTTGGCACGCAGCCGGTACATACCGCATTGCAGACGGTCGCGGCGGCGCAGGCACAGGCATGCATCGCTTTGCGCCACAGAACTCGTGGCCAGACAACGGCAACCTCGACAAGGCTCGTCGTTTGCTGTGGCCAATCAAGCAGAAGTACGGCAACAAATTGTCATGGGCAGACCTCATGGTCCTCACTGGCAATGTTGCAATGGAGTCAATGGGCTTCAAGACATTTGGTTTCGCCGGTGGACGCGCCGATGTGTACGAACCAGACGAGGCATACTGGGGTCCAGAAACAACATGGCTAGCCGATGAGCGTTATTCCGGTGACCGAGAACTTCAGCAGCCACTCGGTGCCGTACAGATGGGTCTCATCTATGTGAACCCAGAAGGCCCGAACGGAGTTGCAGATCCAGTGTTGTCCGCACGTGACATTCGCGAGACATTTGCCCGTATGGCAATGAACGACGAAGAAACAGTTGCACTTGTTGCAGGTGGTCACACCTTTGGTAAGGCACACGGTGCCGGCGACCCCGGTAAATACGTTGGTCCATCTCCCGAAGGTGCACCAGTGCAGGCAATGGGCCTTGGTTGGTTGAACACCATGGGCACAGGCCGCGGTGTAGACACCATCACCAGTGGTATCGAAGGCGCATGGACAACAAACCCCATTCAGTGGGACAACGATTACTTCAAGATTCTTCTTGAAAATGATTGGGAACTCACCAAGTCACCAGCAGGTGCACAACAGTGGATTCCAAAGGGTGGCGCTCTTGCAGGCACCGTGCCTGACGCACATGACGCATCACGCTCACATGCACCAATCATGACAACAGCTGACTTGGCTTTGAAGTTTGATCCTGCGTACCTCAAGATTTCTCAGGACTTCTATGCGAACCCAGACAAGCTTGCAGACGCATTCGCACGTGCATGGTTCAAGTTGACACACCGCGATATGGGTCCAAAGGCTCGTTACCTTGGTTCATTGGTTCCAAAGGAAGACCTCATCTGGCAGGATCCAATTCCAGCAGCAGGCAAGGCTCCAAAAGACAAGGACATCGCCAAGGCAAAGGCAGCAATTCTTGCAAGCGGAATCTCCGCTGCAGAGTTGGTGCGCACTGCATGGGCATCAGCATCTACATACCGTGGAACTGACAAGCGTGGTGGCGCAAACGGCGCCCGCATTCGTTTGGCCCCGCAGAAAGATTGGGAAGCAAACAACCCAGCAGAACTTGCAAAGGTTCTCGCTGTGTACGAAAAGCTCAGTGCAGACACCGGCATTTCTATTGCAGACCTCATCGTGCTCGGTGGTAACGCCGCAATCGAAAAGGCAGCAAAAGATGCAGGCGTTTCTGTTGAAGTGCCATTCACACCTGGCCGTGGCGATGCAACCGCTGCACAGACAGACGTAAATTCCTTCGCAGTGCTCGAGCCAACATTTGATGGTTTCCGTAACTACTTACGCGCAGGTCATGCACTTCCAACAGAACAACTTCTGTTGGAGAAGGCAGCATTGCTCACATTGACCGCCCCAGAGATGACAGTCCTTGTTGGTGGCTTGCGTGCACTCAATGCAAACTTCAAGCAGTCAGAACACGGTGTGTTGACATCAAAGCCTGGCGTGTTGACGAACGACTTCTTCGTAAACATCTTGGACATCAATATCGATTGGGCACCAACCGATAAGTCAGAAGAAATCTTCGAAGGTCGCAACCGCAAGACTGGCGCAGTCACCTGGAAGGGAACACGCAACGACTTGATCTTCGGATCGAACTCACAGCTTCGCTCCATTGCCGAGGTGTACGCACAGGACGATGCAAAGCAGAAGTTCGTTCGTGACTTCGTTGCAGCCTGGACAAAGGTGATGAACCTCGACCGGTTCTAACACTTAAAAACCAAGTGCAAGGATAAGACGGGCGAACCATTTGCGCCCTAGGCTCGGCAGTATGCCTTCTCAGCCTTTTGACCGCTCGTCTGCCTTACGGAACCTCGAAAACACCGAGTTCGACATGGTCGTAGTCGGTGGCGGTATCACGGGAGCTGGCGTCGCTTTAGACGCCGCTTCACGTGGCCTTCGCATAGCTCTCCTTGAACGTGATGACTTTGCGTCAGGCACATCATCGAAGTCGTCGAAATTGATTCATGGCGGTCTGCGTTACCTCCAACAAGGCGACGTACGGCTCGTGTATCAAGCACTTCGTGAGCGAAAAAGATTGCGCCGCAACGCACCTCATCTCGTTCACGTACTCCCCTTCATGATTCCGATCCTTACGAAAGATGGAGTCGTCTCACGCAAGATTGCCCGTGCACTCGGTTCTGCAATGTGGATGTATGACCTCACAGGTGGATGGCGCATTGGTCGCCTCCATCGTCGCCTCAAGGCTGACAAAGCATTTGCTCATCTCCCCACCATGCCAAGACAAAAACTTGCTTCGGCATATTTGTATTACGACGCAGAAGCAGACGACGCACGATTGGTGGTCTCGGTGTTGCGAACCGCAGCAGATAACGGTGCAACTATCGCCAATCGATGCGAAGTAGTAACCATCGATTCACCATCACGCACAAGCCATGTGATCACCGCGCGAGACACCATCTCTGGTGCCATACTGCGCATTTCCACACGTTCTGTTGTCAACGCTTCCGGCGTATGGGCAGACGATGTTCGTGCGCTTGACGAGAACTCTCACCCAGACACCATTCGCCCTGCAAAAGGCGTACACCTCACAGTGCCCTGGGAAAAAGTGCGCAACGACATCGCAGTCGTCATTCCCGTGCCGCGCGATCGCCGCAGTTTGTTTGTAGTGCCATGGATTGCCAAGGAAGACGGCACATACCAATACACATACATCGGCACAACAGACACCGATTACAAAGGCCCAGTAAACGACCCACAGTGCACACGTGACGACATTGAATATGTCCTTGCAGCATTGAATGCAAGCGTTACTACCGATGTCACTTTTGAAGATGTCAGTGGTGTGTGGTCGGGACTACGTCCACTTGTAAAGATGGACGACACTTCTGCAAAGGCAGGAAGAACAGCCGACCTCAGTCGCCGACACAGAGTGTTTACATCGGACAATGGTGTTGTCACCGTGACAGGTGGAAAACTTACGACGTACCGCGAGATGGCTGAAGACGCAGTTAATGAAGCATGCGAATTACTTAACGTAAAGACCAAGAGTCGAACTCGCCGTCTTTCGCTTC
This sequence comes from Actinomycetota bacterium, assembly GCA_005788815.1. Taxonomy (GTDB): domain Bacteria; phylum Actinomycetota; class Acidimicrobiia; order Acidimicrobiales; family Ilumatobacteraceae; genus UBA2093. Next base: position 11,066 of record SYAZ01000071.1, read on the forward strand.
GCGGCGCTAGCGGCAAACGCGCCCGTTCAACACATGCTGATCGCCACCTCGATGGACGCTTTGGAAGTGACTCATCAATGGTGAAACAACTCATTGAGCAAGATCCGACACTTGGTCAACCACTCGTTCCTGGCTTGCCCTACTTGCGTGCCGAAGCAGTGTTTGCAGTGACGCATGAGATGGCTACATCCATTGACGACATCTTGACTCGCCGTACACGTTCTCGTTTATTAGATCGCAAAGCATGTGTTGCGGCCACCCCAGCACTTGCAGACTTGGTTGCTCCGTTGCTTTCGTGGACACCCGAACAGCGCGCAGCAAATATTGCAATTTTCTTAGACGAGTGCGCACGCGAAGATGCAGCAGCACAAGTGACAGAGCAAGAATTCATCGATTCATACGGGGGCACCAAGTGAGCAAGTACACATTTCAGACCGCCACAACTGACCCGATTGAGTTTGGTGGCGACCCTGCACTTGCAACTGCCCACCTCTCCACGAATGCACCTGCACTTTCTCAGGACGACGTGACTGCGCTGTCATCCATTTGCGATACGAGTACTGACGCAGTCGACCGTGCGAAACATGGCCGCGACTGGTGGCCACTTTCCATGACTTGGTCATTGCGAAATGAAGTACCGCAGATTCCTCATGTGGTGTGTCGTCCGCGCACAACAAAAGAAGTTTCCTTGTTGTTGGCATATTGCAACGACCGTTCCATCGCCGTCACCCCATCGGGTGGTCGCAGCGGAGTATGTGGTGCCGCAATTCCACTTTCAGCCGGCGTATCACTCGACATGACATTGATGCAGGGAATCGAATCAATCGATGCCATCTCAGGCGTTGTTGAAGTTCTCTCTGGCACGTTTGGTCCTGATCTTGAAAAAGCAGTGCGTGAGCACGGCTTAACTATTGGCCACTACCCGCAATCATTCGATATCGCCACAGTCGGCGGTTGGGTTGCGTGTCGTGGAGCAGGCCAATACTCGACTCGATACGGAAAAATTGAAGACATGGTGCACGCGCTTGAAGCAGTGCTCGCAGATGGAACTGTCATCACAACTGGCGGCGCGCCAGCCGGCGCTGTTGGCCCAGACCTGTCTCAACTTTTACTTGGCAGCGAAGGAACCCTCGCAGTAATCACCCGAGTGTGGCTACGTGCACATCCGCTTCCTGAAGTTGAACGGCGTGGCGCCTACACATTCGACACTTTCTCAGAAGGCATCGAAGCATGCCGACGCATTATCCGTGCCGGAGCGACACCTGCAGTTCTTCGTTTGTATGACGGAGCAGAAAGCAAACGATCACACGGTGGTGACGGAACACGGGCCACCCTTCTTGTTCTTGACGAAGGAACGGAATCGATCGTCGATGGAACAATGGCCGTTGTTCACGACACCTGCTCTGACATGGGTGCAGCAACTGGTGACGTGGCATTAGTGGAAGCATGGATGCACCATCGCAACGACACAAGCGGCTTGCAAGGTCTCACGCGCAAGGGTTATGTGGTGGACACTATGGAAGTCGCTGCAAATTGGGGACACCTTGATTCAGTGGTTGAGGCAGTAGAAACAGCCATGCTCGCAATCCCATATGCAAGATCTGCAACATGCCACCTCTCGCATAGCTATATAGAAGGTGCGTGCGTGTATTTCACATTTGCAGCAAATCCGCCCGCTGAAGAATTCGAATCCACGTACCTTGCATTGTGGAAAGCAGGACAAACCTCAGCGTTGTCTTCGGGTGCAAACTTGTCGCATCACCACGGAGTCGGATACAGCCGTGCTGCATTTATGGAACAAGCACTCGGTTCATCGCTCGGAGTTTTGCGGTCCGTAAAGAAGGCACTTGATCCTCGAGGAATCTTGAACCCAGGCAAACTTGGGCTATGAGATCACTTGTTATTGATGTGGGCACAAGCGGACTGCGTGCCGCTGTCGTTGAAGCCGATGCATCAGTAAGCAATCTGCACTACGAAGAGTGTGCGCCGCACTCACCTGTCGGCGGACTTGTTGAGTTTGATGCAGTTGCCATGTACACCGCTGTCAAACGAGTATCACTACTCGCACTGCAGTCAGGCCCCGTGCAATCAGTCGGCATCACTAACCAGCGTGCTTCTGCAGTTGCATGGAGAGCATCTACTGGTCAACCAATTGGGCCGGCCATCGGTTGGCAAGACTTGCGCACTGTTGGCGAATGCATCATGGCTCGCATCGAACACGGCTTCACCTTGGCTCCAAATCAATCTGCAACAAAATATGCATGGATGCTTGCTAACTACATTGCCGACGAATCAGAACGCAGTAGCGACGACATCCTGATGGGAACAGTTGAATCATGGATCGTATGGAATCTCACGCAAGGTAAACACCACGTCACCGACCATACAAATGCTGCAGTAACAGGACTCACCGTTCCCACTGGCACATCATGGAATCAGAACGTCATCGATGTTCTGAAACTTCATACACATCAGTTGCCACGCATTGTCGACACCATGGGTTACATCGGCGACGCCACCGACCTTCCAGGTGCGCCACCGATTCACGCAATGGTGGGTGATCAACAAGGCTCGCTTGTCGGCCAAGGTTGCATCTCTCCTGGCATGACCAAAATTACTTTTGGTACTGGCGGAATGCTGAATGTCTTCACTGGGGACCGTGCGCCCGATTCTGCGCGTCGTAACGAAGGTGGGACATTTCCCATCGTCGCATTTAGCCAAAACGGTGCACTGTCGTACGCCACGGAAGCAATCATGTTGTCGGCAGGAACCAACATCGAATGGCTTCGCGATGACATGGGCCTGATTTCTTCTTCTGCAGAGTCTCACGACATAGCGTCACAGTGTGAGACCACCGATGGTGTCGTCTATGTTCCAGCGCTTCTCGGTCTCGGCACCCCCTTTTGGGATTACGGCGCACGTGGATCATTGTTTGGAATCACTCGAGGCACCACGCGTGCACACATCGTGCGAGCTGTTGTAGAAGGAGTAGCCCACCGCGGCGTCGATCTTGTAGATGCCGCAGAGAAAGACTCTGGACTTTCCATTGCTGAACTGCGTATTGATGGCGGCATGAGTCGTAACCCCACGTTTGTTCAGTCGCTTGCCAACGCATCTGGACGACCCGTGCGCGTCTCGCCCATCACTGAGGCAACCACCCTTGGCGCAGGCTTTCTTGCCGGCACCGCAGCAGGACAATGGTCACACCTAGAAGAGGCAACGAACGCCTCAACTGGCGCAACCGTTGTTTCACCATTAGGAACTCCAGGCATCTCCCGACAACAATGGGGAGAGGCGGTTTCTCGAAGCCGTTCTTGGATACCCGACCTCTCTGCGCTGGACTTCTAGTCTTAGAGAGCGAATAACGCCGAAACGATAAAGGATGCCCCCCGTGGACAATCACCAAGTTGAATCCCCAGAGTCGTCAGTGACCACACGTCGCCGCCTCCTCTCTGCCCTAGTTGCTGGTGGCGCTCTTGCGTCTGCTGCGCCAATACTTGCCGGCCGAGCATCTGCTGCCGGAGATGGAACCAATGCTCCATCTCGCGACCCTCGCGACAACAATGCGCTCAACAACGCTCTTGCACGTGAAGCACGAATGGTCGGCACGTATCGCTTGGCAGTTGCTGCAGCAGCCGCCGATGATGAAGTAGCTGGCTTAACGTTGATTCTCGATCATCACATTGCCTATGTACAGGCGATCAAGGGCTACCTCGGACCAGATGCAGAGGCCGCTCCGGAAACTCCATTGTCAAATCCGTCAGGTTCAGTCAAGTCGATGGCATCTTCGTTGGCACAACTTGAAGACCAAACCGCAACAATCCACACCGATATTCTTGCAATTCTTTCTGGCATGGGTGGCGCAAAAATAATTGCATCTATTGTCATCGTCGAAGCACGACACGCAGCAGCACTCAGCGTGTTCTCTGGTCTGACCCCACTTGCAGCATCTGGAAACTAAGGAATCGACATCATGACGAACTCCACCCCACACAACATCAACCGTCGCACCTTGTTGCGCTCCACTGGCATCATCGCTGCATCAGGCGCAGTTCTTGCCGCGTGCGGCTCAAGCAGTGCTTCAAAGACAATTACTCGCATTGGTGAAACACCTGAAATCACAAAACTCGGCGATGCCACTGTTACAGATGTCGTACTGCTTCGAACAGCAATGTCTGTTGAAACTATGGCTCGCATCATTTTGACTGACACAACTTTTGCATCGTTGGCCGAAAAGACTTCTGCTGCTGTTGTTGCTGGTTTTGCCAGAGCTCACACAGCACACCTGACAAATCTTCGCTCACTCATTTCTTCACGTGGCGGCGAAGCGTATGAAGAGCCAAACGAAAAGCTCATGGCCTCATATGGAACACAAGCACTTGGTCTTGTTGCCGACGGAAAAAATCCCGACGATGTCCTCCCTCTCACCCTTGCGATTGAAACCCTCGTTGCATCTATGTACCAATACTTCGTTTCACTCACAAACGAGCCAGCACTTCGTGCCAGCATGATTCGCATGGGAGCCCAGTCGTCACGTGCAGCAGCAGTAACAGCACAGTTGATTAATCCAGGTATCGGCGCATTTGCTCCGGGCGTCGATAAAGACGGTGTGGCAACGGTTGCAACCCTTCCGAGCGCATTTGGAGCACTCAACGCAGTGCAAGTTCAACTCGGGCCAGTGAATCCTGAAACAGGAAGTCGCACCACTGTCTCGATGGACACTCCAAGCCTCAACAGCTTTATTTACTAGACCTTTCCCTCCAGGTTCCTTTGACATTCGTGTCAAGCCAATAGTGCTGTTCGTAGTCGTACACTCATCTCGACGGTGAGTTGTTCGGATGATCGCGGTACAGCAATGTGCTGAGGAAAGTCGGGGCTTCTCAGGGCAACACGCTGGCGAGAGCCAGGTTGGGGCGACCTGACGGACGTGCAACAGAGAACAGACCGCCGATGGCTGCGCAAGCAGATCAGGTCAGGGTGAAACGGTGCGGTAAGAGCGCACCAGCATATGAAGCGATTCATATGGCTTGGTAAACCCCGTGTGAAGCAAGATCAAGCAGAAGGCTGGGCTGCCCGCCTGCCGCAAGGCAACCTTCGGGTAGATCGCATAGAGGGATGATCATCCATTGCGCAAGCAAGGACAAAACCCCGCTTACAGATCAACTCACCGTCACCCCACGGGCCGTAGATGGGCGGTCTCATTGAATCCCGACAGTGATGCACCACGTGCTGTCACTGCGACCCTGCAAATTGATGCTCGATCAAGATGCATTCGCCATGTTGTTTCAGGTCCAGTTCCCAACGCCCAAGTCACTGCACTTTTGATGGGAGACACATGACTCACAATCACAATGTGACGTTGTGTCGCTTCTTCACGCAACTCTTCTAATGCGGGTTGCACTCGTTGGTCGAGTTCCACCAACGTTTCACCGTTCGGTGGGCGAAAATGTGGATCCATTCTCCACTTCCCCCATTGCGACTGATCAATCGCAGACATTGCAACGCCATCCCATGACCCATAATCCAGTTCAATGAATCGTTCATCAATAACAACATTGGGTGAAATGGCTAAAGCGGTTTGCTGTGCACGAACGAGCGGGCTACTGACAATGCGAGCATCTGGAAAATGATGTCGAACATATTGCCCACACAGATCAGCTTGCTGTTGACCGATGCCATCGAGGTCAAGATTCATTCGTCCTTGCAAAAGAGACTGGGCATTCGCCGATGTCTGACCGTGTCGTAACAAAATAAACATTCTCAGCGCTCGATCAGTCGAAGGTGTCCGGTACGCATGAACTCGCGACGAACAGATGGCGTGGATAAGGAGTTCTCTCGCCACACCCATGCAATCAACAACGCCCCAATAATCTCAAAAATGAGGCTGAGGATTGGTCGATCCAAACTGGGAATTGGCGCGCCGTCAAAACCAATCCCAGCAAACGGCCACCAGAACACTTTCGTATTGTTAAAAGCGCCATCAAAGACGAGGTGAAAGAGCATGCCGATGGGTAACGCCAGCCATCGACGCCTTGTCAATGACCCTCGCCGTGCAGTCGCCATGACCACACCCAGCACAACAACGCTTCCTAATACTGAGTGAAAGACCCACGCGCCGCCACTCCACACGTCGATAATGTCTGGCGCAACAGAACCAAGTGCAAGAACTCGAAAATCAAAACGATCATCGCGAAACACGAAAAGTACCGCCACGGTGGCAGTGCCAATAAACCAGAGAAACATCACTGCAACCTTAGAGAGTTGTTAACCCGCGGGCGTGGTCTTGACTGTCGCTGGGATTCCTTTGGCGCAGTTATAGACATAAAAACGATACGGATCTACCCCAACGACGGGAGTGGCTGGGTTCGTATCGGTCGGGGCAATTGTGGTCCCCGGGTCAACGATGCTGACAACAGGACCCTTAAACACCGTTGTTGTGGGCGCCACCACTGGTGCTCCCGCAATTGTGGTGGTGGTTGCTACTTGGGGCGCAACGGTCGTTGTAGTTGGCACCACATTGGCAACTGCTCCGGTTGCGGATTTAGGAAGTTTTCCAGACACCAATTCTGCAATGCAGTCAACTCCGGGAAGATACAGACGTGTTGGATTACGAGTTGGGGGCGCTGGAGCATCCCAATTAAGAATTGGCAAGTCACTGTGTGCTGCATCCATGAAGGCTTTCCAGATCTTGACGGGGTATGCATTTCCTGTCACCTTTGCCACGCCATCGGCTTTGAACTCAGGAATGTTCACCATGGGCGTATAACCCTTGGGGTCTCCCACCCACACAGCAGTGGTCAATTGTTTTGTAAAGCCAACAAACCACGCATTGGTATTTTCATCTTGCGTTCCCGTTTTGCCAGCCGCTGGACGCTTGTTTGCGAGTGGATCGCGCCGAGCAGTACCCACAGTCAAAGTTTTTTTCAGAATGTCGACTTCTGCGTCGGCGACTTCTTTTGAGATCACTTGTGATGGTGCTGCTTGGTGCTGAAACAGAACTCCACTTGGTCCTTCAATCTTTTCAATGAAATAGGGCTCGTGATGAACACCGCCGTTAGCAATAGTTTGAGCACCCGATGCCATGTCGTATGCACTGAACTCATTTGCTCCGGTGGAGAAACTTGCATACGGCTGAATCTTGTAATTGTCGCGCGTGAGATACGGCGATGACATCACACGGTACGAAAGATTGACCACTCGATTGAGGCCCACAATTTGGGCAAGTCGTGCGTATGCGCAGTTGATGGAAAGCCACGTTTGTTCTGCCAATGGAGACACCGGATGGCTGACACCCTTCGTTATTTTGAAAGGTTCTTCTGGTAAGCCAGGATTGGGCAAAGTGCAAGGAAGCGTTCCATCAATCAGATCGCTTGCCTGCACGCCTGCTTCGAGCGCAGCTGTTAACACAAACATCTTGATGACCGAACCAGTTTGGCGACGACGCAATGCGAGATTCACCTCAGTTCGTCCGGGCACAAATCCGGGCCCGCCTACTAAGGCTCGCAGCGCACCAGTTGAGGTTTCAAGAGAAACGAGCGACGATTGAATTCCCGTTCGGTTTGCTGGCAACTTTTCTTTGGCGGCTTTCTCTGCTTTAGCTTGAGCCACTGCATCAAGAGTCGTGGTCACCGTTATCCCACCACGATAAATAGCGTTGTAGCGCTCTTGATACGTGGAACCCAACGCAGAAAAATACTTGGGGTCATTCAACAATGCATTACGAACCATCTCTGTGAAATACGTACGGCTCGTTGGTCGTTCGGGCGCATCGGTCACAGACTCTGGCGGCTCCCATGCTGCAAATGTTGTGTCTCGTTCATCTGTGGTCATTAGAGCAACATCCACGAATCGATCAAGAACCTGAGCAAAACGCCGGCGTGACTGCTCTGGACGACGGATGGGATCAAACGTCGTCGGTGCCCGGACCAGTCCCGCAAGAAACCCCGCTTCAATCAATGTCAGATCGGCCACTTTCTTTTGAAAGTACACATCAGCAGCGGCTTGTATTCCATACGCATTGTTTCCGAAGTACACGGTATTGAGATACCGCTCCACAATCTTTTCTTTCGACACAGTCTTTTCAAGCATCACCGCATAGCGCGCCTGCAACACCTTGTATCGACCATCTCGAGGTAAGCCCACGAGATATTCGTTCTTTACAACTTGCTGGGTAATGGTGGAAGCACCTTGCCGACCACTAGAGAATTGGAAGTTAGAAAGTGCGGCTCGTACCAATGCACGCAGGTTGACGCCTTTATGGTTTTTGAATCCTGTGTCCTCCACTGCAAGAAGTGCGGCCACCACATGCGCGGGGACTTGTTCAATCAGAAGTGGCTGGCTGTTCTCTAATTCAAAAACACCCACTTGTTGACCATTAAAGCCAAGGATCTGAGAGCGAGTAGCAAGACCACCAAACCCTCCGAGCTCCACAGGCACCTCTTCATGAGCATTCACGATTCTCCAGGCCTGAGGTGCCATGCCAACGATGGCGCCACTCAGCAGCATGGCGCTTGCCACCAATGCAACAACAAATCGAAGCGTCCAGTTCGCGGGAGAATTCACAACATAAACACCGTAGTTCTCGCTTCTCTCAGCACTGCGTCACCCTTAGTTGGTACGGTTAATTCATGTCATCTTTCCCACATCGCGGTTTTCGCTTCGGCGTTCAAGTATCAAAAGAAACGTCAGCACGTGGCTGGGCCGAACTTGCCCGTCGTGCAGAGGGCACTGGGTATGACGTCTTTACGATGCCTGACCACTTCACCGATCAACTGGCCCCAATCCCCGCCCTGATGGCCGCTGCAGATGCCACTACGAAATTGCGCATTGGCGCTCTCGTTTTTGATAACGATTACAAACACCCAGTGGTACTCGCCAAAGAATTGGCAACGATGGACCTTCTCTCAGACGGTCGCGTCGAAATAGGTCTTGGTGCAGGCTGGATGATTAGCGATTACGAAGAAGCAGGAATGCCATACGACTCGCCAAAAATTCGCATCGATCGATTCATTGAAGGAGTTGCTGTGATTCGCGGCGCAATGGCCGATGGTCCATTTTCTTTCTCCGGTGACCATTACAACATCACCAATTACAACGGCCAGCCAAAACCCGTTCAAAAACGCCCTCCCCTTCTCATCGGTGGCGGCGGCAAGCGAGTGTTGTCCTACGCAGCACGCGAAGCAGACATCATCGGCATCAATGGAACATTGACAGCTGGCGTCGTGGGGCCAGAAGCACTCTCCACCATGACTGCAGAATCTGTCGACGAAAAAGTAGCCATCGTGGCTGCCGCCGGAGCACATCGACTGAACGACATCGAGATGAATATCCGAACTTTCTTCGTAAAGGTCACAGACGATCGTGAAAAGACTATTGAAGGCATCTCTTCCATGTTTGGTGTCGCGAAGGAAATGATTGACGCATCGCCGTTCGCTCTCATCGGCTCCGTGGAATCATGCATCGAGCAATTGCTTGAACGACGTGAGCGTTGGGGCTTTAGTTACACAATTGTTGGTGCCGAAAACATCGACGAATGTGCACCCATTGTTGCTGCACTTAGCGGCAAGTAATTAGAACAAGCCCACCACTCGCCCATCAGGGCCAATGTCTATATGCAGTGCTGCTGGGTCTGAACCTAGACCAGGCATTGTGCGCATAGCGCCACAAATGGGATAGATAAATCCGGCACCGACAGAGGCGCGAACCTCACGGACCTGCAAAGTGTGACCCGTCGGTGCGCCCTTTAATGTTGGGTCACCACTGATGCTGAGATGAGTCTTAGCAATACACACGGGCAAGTGGCTAAAACCATTGGCATCAAACATGGCTAATTGTTCTTCTGCGACTGGCGAGTACTCCACATTGGCGGCACCATAAATGCGGGTTGCAACTGCATAGATTTTTTCTTTTAGCGATGCGTCGTCTGAATACAAGAACTCGAAGTGGCTTTCTTCATCACATGCCGCCACAACCGCCTGTGCCAACTCCACTGCGCCTGCACCACCGTCTGCAAAGTGCGTGCAGATTGCGACGCGTGCACCAAGGGCCTCAGCGATTTCTTTAATGGCCGCATGCTCACTTGCGTGATCGGTAGGAAAAGCATTGATTGCAACAACTGGTGAAACACCGTGAGCCTTTACATTCTCAATTTGCTTTGCCAGATTCGCAGCACCTGCACGCACATCATCTGGGCTTTCTTGCAACATCTCTGGGGGCAACGGCTTTCCAGCCACCACTTTGTATTGACCAGAGTGCGCCTTCAGTGCGCGAACCGTTGCCACCAGTACTGCAGCATCAGGCACCATGCCCGAGACTCTGCACTTGATATTGAAGAATCGTTCAGCGCCCATGTCTGCGCCAAAACCTGCTTCTGTAATCAGATAGTCACACATGTGAATTCCCAATTTGTCTGCAATGACAGACGAGTTCCCAGTTGCAATGTTTCCGAATGGCCCCGTATGAATAAGCGCTGGGGTATTTTCCAACGTCTGCATCAGGTTTGGTTTGATGGCATCTCGCAAAATGACGGCCATTGCACCAGCGCAACCAATTTGCTCTGCAGTAACAGCAACCTTGCTATCGGTGTACCCCACAACGATGCGTCCAAGGCGCGCCCGCAAGTCTTCCATCGAAGTTGCGAGCGCAAGTAGAGCCATTACTTCTGACGCAGCAGTGATATCGAAACCTGATTCCCGCTCTATTCCATCTTCCTTTGGACCAAGACCAATGATGACGTTACGCAACGAACGATCATTGACATCAAGCACTCGTTTCCACGTGATGTTCTTTAGCGAAAGACCAAGTGCGTTTCCATGATGTAGATGATTATCAACCATGGCAGCCAAAAGATTGTGCGCAGCTGTTACCGCATGAAAATCTCCCGTGAGATGCAGATTCAAAATCTCCATCGGAATCACCTGGCTATACCCACCACCGGCAGCACCACCTTTGATTCCAAACGTTGGACCCATTGAAGGTTGACGAAGAGCAAGTAGCCCCACTTTGCCAATGTGTTTCATCGCTTGAGCGAGCCCAACAGATGTAGTTGTCTTTCCTTCACCTAAAGGCGTAGGGGTGATAGCTGTAACAACCACATATTTTCCACGCGGCCGATTCTGCACTTGTTGCAACGCAGTCAAATCAATTTTGGCCACGGTGCGACCATACGGCTCAAGTACATCGTCTCCGAGTCCAAGCTGCGTGGCAATCTCTGAGAGCGGAGCAATGTGAGCCGCTTGGGCTATTTCTAAGTCTGAAGGAAATGACACGCCTCAGTCTCACCCAGAAGAGCTCGCCACAGCAAAGCGAAGCCCTTTGCCATCGTTAGCATTGTCCTCGTGCGGAGGTGCCATGGGACTCATTAAGACATTGCGGTCCGTGGCTAGTTTTTCAGTCCCCACCCTCTCGCGCCGCAAACGACGCTTTAATCGTGCAGCCAATATTGCAGACCTTCGTCTCATTGCACAGGCTCGATTACCCCGAGGGATTTTTGACTACATCGATGGTGGCGCCGAAGACGAGATCACAATGGCTTGCAACAGCAGCGATTTTGCAAAGTATGAATTTGTCCCGCGGATTCTTCGCAACGTTGCCGACATCAGCACGACGACAACTTTTCTTGGCAGAGCACTAGAAACACCCATCATTTTCTCGCCCACCGGATTTACACGCATTGCTCACTCACAGGGTGAACTGAGTGTTGCGCGCGTTGCCGCAAAACATCAATCTCCATATTGCCTCTCCACACTGTCCACACGATCCATCGAAGAAGTTGCACAAGTGAGCAACGGCCCAAAGTGGTTTCAGGTGTACGTATGGCGTGATCGCGAGATGCTGAAAGACATGTTGTCACGCGCTGAGCAGTGCGGTTACGAAGCCATCATGTTGACAGTAGATACGGCAGTGCTCGGGCGTCGCGAGCGCGATGTGCGACGCGGCTTCACACTTCCTCCCACGCTTGGTCCCGGCACCATCATCGACGGCATCACGCATCCGTCATGGACATGGGATTTCATTCGTCACGAGCCCATTACTTTTTCAAACATCAAGGCATCGTCTGACAACAAGAACGGCACTGCAGTCACATTGTCGGCGTTCATCGCCGAACAGTTCGACCAGTCTTTGTCATGGGACGACATCGAATGGTTTCGTGCGCATTGGAAAGGCCCCATCATTTTGAAGGGCATTCAATCTGTTGCTGATGCCACCGAAGCAGTCGCTCACGGAATCGACGCCATCGCAGTCTCTAACCATGGTGGTCGTCAACTTGATCGTTCACCATCACCCATCAGCCTCATCGCCCCAATAGCCAACGCCATCTCAGGCGCTGTACCAATTATTTGCGATGGAGGCATTCGTCGTGGAGCAGACATTGTGACTGCTCTTTCTCAAGGAGCCACTGCATGCACAATGGGCCGTTCGTACCTTTACGGACTTGGTGCAGCCGGCGAGCAAGGTGTGGAGCGTGCATACGACATGTTGGTCGAGGAGATGCGTCGCACAATGGCGTTGTGCGGTGTACGTACCATTGCCGAGATTGATCCAACTCTCACTACGTACCATCATCGATCATGAGTAATTTCTCTTACGTCTCAGGCGAACGACGCCCAGTTGAAGTACTTGTATTTCGAATGGACCCAACAGTGGTGAATGAGTTCATTCGCATTGATCACGATGTGTGGACAATGCGCGAAGCCTTCATGGATGGGCTAGCCAGAATTCCATTCCTCTCCAAAGAGGTGTGGCTCGACGATTCCAAACCAGGCGAAGTCACCATCGTGTTTGTGTGGGATACACAGGCCGATTGGGATCAAGTAGGAGCCATTGAGTTTCAGCAAAAATTGCAGGCCGAGTTCGACGCCCTATTCCCCCACCCTGTTGAGTTAATCGCAGCACCCCATGAGGATTCACATTTTGGCATTCACCGTGTCACACGATTTGAAAGAATTGACTAATGCCCGAACAACTAGATGTTTCATCTCCACGCACAATTAGCTCTCTCGGTGAAGTCGGGGCTCTTGCCTTCGGGTGCTGGCGGCTCACTGGTTCTGACTCTGAGAACTCTGCAGTTGTTCTAGCCGCCGTCGATGCCGGCATGACTCTCATCGATAACGCAGACGTGTATGGCCTGGATTGGGGCGGCACTCATTTTGGGGCGTGCGAGGAAGCTCTCGGGCGCATCTTTGTTAGTTCGCCAGGATTACGCAATCGCATCACCCTCGCGACAAAGGGTGGCATCATCCCAGGTGTTCCGTATGACTCATCAGGTGAATACATCGTGAAAGCCTGCGAGGCTTCACTGTCACGAATGGGCGTCGAACATGTTGATCTGTATCAAATCCATCGGCCAGACCACTTCACCCACCCAGAAGAAATTGCTGAGGCGTTTCACTCATTGCACGCACGCGGACTTGTTCGTGAATTCGGAGTTTCTAACTACACGCCAAGCCAGACACTTGCACTGAACTCATTTGTGCATAACGGAATAGCCACCACACAACCACAATTCTCAGCTGCGCACTTAGCGCCATTGCGAGATGGCACTCTCGACCTTTGTATGGAAGCTGCCATTACGCCGCTTGCCTGGAGCTCGCTCGCCGGCGGCGCTCTTGCCACAGGTGCAAACATGCGACCAGAACTCATCGCTACTCTTGATCAATTGGCACAACGTGAAAATGTCACACGATCGGCCATCGCTATCGCCTTCGTGTTGGCGCACCCATCAAAACCAATTGCGCTTATTGGGACACAAAACCCAGCACGAATCCAACAAATAACGGCCGCACAGACGGTCAACCTTTCACGCACAGATGTGTACAGCATTATTCAATCAAGCGATGGTGAACCACTGCCATGAGTGAAATCAGTTGGTTCAGCGCCCTCTGCGATGACGACTACGAACAACTTGGTGTTCCTCAACTGAATCTGCGCAGTAGTTGGGAACATTGCTCAGACATCGTGCGAACAGCGCAACTGGGTGGTTTCGACAATGTCTTGTTGCCGTCGGGATATGACCTTGGTATCGACACTTTGGCATTTGCCTCTGCGATTGCCCCCACCATCACCACAATGAAGCTTCTCGCTGCGATTCGTTGTGGTGAAATGTGGGTGCCTCAACTTGCGCGACAGTTAGCCACAATTAATCAAATTCTCAACGGACGCCTTTCCATCAACATCATTTCTTCTGAAATGCCAGGAGAAACACTCGACGGCCCCAGTCGCTATGCACGAACATTAGAGACGATGACAGCATTGCGCACTTTATTGAGCGGCCAACGACTCGACATTGACGGCGAACATCTACAACTCCATGTTGACGCACCGCGAATCTGCAGAGATTCACCGAGCGCTCCGCCGTTTTACTTTGGCGGCTTGAGTAACGAGGCGCGTGATGTAGCGGCAGCAGGCGCAGATGTCTACCTCATGTGGCCCGACACCGAAGACGTCATTGCAGAAACCATTACAGACCTGCAAACACGAGCTTCTTCATACGGCAGAACTCTGAAGTTTGGTTATCGCGTACACATAGTGGTGCGCGAAACAGAAGACGAAGCTCGAAATGCTGCAGCCCATTTAATCTCTGCAGTCGATGCCGCAACAGGTGATGCAATTAGATCGCGTTCACTCGACAGCAGGAGTGTTGGCGTGCGCCGACAGGCCGAACTCCGTGAGTCAGCCGGCACCGACGGATTCGTGGAACCACACTTGTGGACCGGAATCGGAAAAGCACGTAGCGGCTGCGGTGCTGCCATTGTGGGCACCCCGCAACAAGTCATCGACAAGATCCATCGCTACGAGGCCATGGGCATTGAAGCCTTTATCTTCTCGGGCTATCCACACAAGGATGAAGCACAACGCTTTGCAGACTTGGTTCTTCCGCATCTCAGTCACCGCCCACTCTAAAAAACCGTCTACAGTCGCACCATGAGCGACATCACATCCCTGCCCGTTGAATTCCTGTGTCATATTCATGCCACGCTGAACCCACCCATTGTTGTCCCAGGCGGACCGCAAGGCACTCGCGTGATCGTTCGCGTTACTGGCGGCACGGTGACCGGACCACGCATTAATGGCACCGTTGAAGACTTAGGTGCAGACTGGCTCACTATGCGTGCAGATGGCACCGCACAACTTGACGTACGGATTGTGATTAACACCGACGACGGTGAAGCGATTCATGTTGCTTACAAGGGAATCATGTCGCCAGATGCCAATGGGAATCGGCGAATCATTACAGCGCCACTCTTTGAAACAGGTGCGGAGAATTACACCTGGCTAAACGGCATTCAAGCAATCGCAGTGGGAGCCCCAGGCGCAGGGACCGTGGATTACGACCTGTACCGATTGGTTTAAATCAACGAGCGCAATACTCGAGAAATTAACTGATTCCACTCACTCAGATCAATGTGATGTGACGAAGCATCGTTAACAACTAGTCCGAGGCTGTACGCCTGAATGAAAACGGCGATGGCTTCAGGAGAGATATCCGGAGACACCCACATTTTGGATTGCATTTCACGAATCAAGTCAGCAAATGCAGCAGTTACTCTTTCCTGAACTGGACCTAAAGCAAGTCTCATTTTTTCGGAGTGTCGCGCAGTGCTGATGATTTCCAATCTGTCGGCGCGTCGCTCACTTCTTTCGTCACCATGAATGATTTGAGTCAACATGTCAAAACGCTTCAGCATGTCTTCCTGAGAAGTGGAGGCGAGCAATACTTCTGTAATACCAGTGACGTCTTCCTCGACATACTTAGCGAATCGTTCTACCTGCGCCGCAATAATCACGTCATTAAAATCCTCAAAGTGGTGATACAAGGACCCCTTTGAAATTTTGGACATCTCAAGCAATTGGTCAACAGTGAAGCCTTGAGGGCCATGCTCGTTAATGAGTGACACAGTGGTTGCAATGAGATGGGCCTTCGTAGGATGTTTGTCACGCACCCATTCATTTAACCATTTACTGGCGGATTAGTGGCAAGATAGAGACATGGTTCATTCAGAACGACATTCGGCGCATCGCATCGGCCTTCTACGGGCAATGGTGCTGGGCGCAAACGATGGCATTATTTCTACCGCTTGCCTCATCCTGGGTGTTGCTGCGGCAGATTCAACCAGAAATGCGATCCTCACTGCAGGTATGGCCGGTCTCGTCGCCGGAGCAGTCTCCATGGCTCTTGGCGAATACGTATCTGTTAGCTCGCAACGCGATGCCGAACAATCAGATATTGCAAAGGAAAAGTGGGAACTTGAAACCATGCCAGAACATGAACTGGAAGAACTCACTGCTATCTATGCAAACAAAGGCCTCCCACAGGCACTTGCACACGAAGTTGCAGTAGAACTCACAAAGAAAGACGCACTTGCCATTCATCTCGCTGAAGAGTTGGGAATCACTGAACTTACTTTGGCAAACCCCATACAAGCTGCGGTTGGTTCTGCAGGTGCCTTCACCGTTGGCGCTGCTATCCCTCTCATCACAGCAGCCGTGGCCTCTGAGTCCAGCCGCATAATGGCAACTATTCTCGTTGTCGCCGTTGCCCTTGCCGGGCTTGGGTACGGCGGTGCGCGTTATGGCGACGCTTCTCCCGCAAAGCCAACCTTGCGTGTTGTAGTCGGTGGCCTGGCTGCCATGGCTATCACCATTGGGGTCGGCGCACTTTTCGGCGCAGCCATCAACTAAACCCAACCCCCCGCTTTGCGCTTTCCAGTCTCCACAGGCGAGACTGTTTCCATGAGCACAACAGCAGTTGACCCCGACCTTGCCCGCATCGATGCCGAACTAGACGCACTTCTTTCAGAATGTGATCCGAAAAAAGTAGACAATGCCACTTTTCGTGGAGCGCGATTCGATCGTGGACTTGCATGGGTGCACTTTCCAGTAGGCCACGGCGGTCTCAACATGCGTCCCGACCTCAATCGTCGTGTTGAAGAGCGTCTTCGTGCAGCAGGTGCTGCACCACAAGACCCTGCAACATTCTTCATTGCTCTTGCCGGTCCAACAATCGTCACTCACGGCAGCGAAGAAGTAAAGAAACGATTCTTGCGTCCCATGTTCACTGGCGAAGAAGTGTGGTGTCAGTTGTTTTCAGAACCAGGCGCTGGGTCAGACTTTGCAGGACTCGGCACTAAAGCAGTGCGCGATGGTGATGAGTGGATCGTGAACGGACAAAAAGTGTGGAACACGCTTGCTCACCTCGCCGACTGGGGCATGTTGGTAACTCGTACTGACCCAGACGCACCAAAGCACAAGGGCATGACGTACTTCGCACTCGACATGCGCTCAGCAGGAGTGGAAGTTCGTCCGCTTCGTCAAATCACCGGTGAAGCAGAATTCAATGAGGTGTACATGACCGATGCGCGCGTCCCAGATGCGCATCGCATTGGCGACGTAGGCGAAGGCTGGCGTGCGGCTCTCACCACACTTATGAATGAGCGCACTGCAATTGGCGGTGGTGGCGGTGGCAACTCCAAGCGCCGTGGACCAATTGATGACGCCATCAAAGTGTGGACCGACAAGCCTGTCAACCAACGAAACGCTGCAGATAAAGACACACTTATGCAGTTGTTCTGCAAGAGCGAAGTGTTACGCCTCACCAACATGCGTGGTGCGCAAGCTGCAAAAGCTGGCAACCCCGGACCTGAAGGTTCGATTGCAAAATTGATGCTTGCAGAGTTCAACAAGAAAGTCACTGAGTTCACACTGAACCTCATGGGCGCCGAAGCAATGGTTGATTATGACTTCACATTCCGTCGCCCAGACAGCCTCTCTGTAGATGGCTCGTTCGGCGGTGTTCGTCATTCATTCTTGCGAGTGCGAGCCAACTCTATTGAAGGCGGCACAAGCGAGATCATGCGCAACATCTTGGGTGAGCAAGTTCTCGGCCTGCCTGGCGAACCACGTGTTGATAAAGACATCTCGTGGAGCAAAGTGCCACGTAGTTAAATCCGCACACACAAAAGGGCCACTGCCGAAACAGTGACCCTTCCGTGAAGGTACTAATTAGTAGTGAACTACGCGGCGCGAACGCTCGTGAGTCCCTTATTAATGAACGACACAATGGCATCCTTGACAGGAATCATGCCGTAGACGATGCAACCGTCAACACAGATGGTCATCCATGATTCCCGCATGCTGCCGGTCATGGTTGTGACGATGCTGAGGTTAAGTGCCCATACAAGTCCGATGCTGACAGCCAAGGTGACGTGGTCACTCAGAACTGGGATTCGGTTGATGATGCCGTCGATCTTCAACGTGCGGGTCAGCGAGTGAAACACTGGCATAACCGCTCCGAGAAGGATGGATAGGAGGATAAGTGATCCAAGGGTGTACATGAGTTGCCTCTTTCGAGTCAGACTCCGCCTACCGAGAATGTAACTAATGTCACACCACTAGTGGTGGATATCCACAGGGTGTGGAAAACTCCTGTCCGGACAGGGTTTCGTGGCGGTCTATGGTTCATTCATGATTCGTCTTCGCCAGATTGCCCTTGTCGCAGCGGATCTTTCTGCAGCAACGGAGGAGATTTCTCGGGCATTGGACGTGGACGTCGTATATCGCGATCCCGGAGTGGAATTTTTCGGATTACACAATGTGCTCTTTTGTATTGGCGATCAATTCCTAGAGATCGTCTCGCCCTTGCGCGAAGGAACTACCGCAGGACGACTATTGGAAAAACTCGGTGACGACGGCGGATACATGGCGCTGTACGAAGTCGACGACCTAGATGAGCGAATGAACCTGATGAGAGACAAAGGCGTACGCAGAGTCTGGGAAGGTGGCACTCCCAACATTCAAGGTCGCCATTTGCACCCACGCGACACTGGCGGAACTTTGGTCTCTCTTGATCAACCAACAGTTCCTGGCGAGTGGGCTTGGGGTGGGCCAACATGGAGAACGCACCGAACATCTTCGGTAGCAAGTTCCATACGTTCATTCACAGTCACTGTGCCAGACGCCAAGGCCGCTGAAAGTAAATGGAATGAATTGGGCATCAACTGTGCAGTGGAATTCAATGAAGATCCCTTACGACCAGAAGGCTTGTCTGGAGTGACACTTGATTGTGCTGATCCATCGCGCGACGGAGAAACCATGACACTCGTTGGCATCACGTTTACGCTGAAGACCGCACAGTCTTAGTTCATCTGCACAGTGCCACCAAGCACTGTTGCAATCACTTGAATGTCTTTGATTTCCATGGGGTCTACAGCACATGGGTCTGCAGATAACACTGTGAAATCGGCAAATTTGCCCACTTCTATTGACCCATACTCTTCATCGCAGTTCAACAAATAAGCAGACCCAATAGTGACGGCACGCAATGCATCTATCGCTGAAATTCGCTCTGCTTCACCCAGAACGTGACCACTTGAAGTGATGCGATTCACTGCACACCACATTGTAAAAAGTGGTGCAAGTGGAGTCACGGGTGCATCACTATGAATAGAATGCGGGATACCCATACGCACTACTGTTCCCACCGCATCAAGATGTCGAGCCTTTGCGGGACCCATTGTGTCGTGTCGGTGGGTGTCTCCCCAGAAATACACATGGTTTGCAAACAAGTTCACACAAATACCAAGTGACTTCATGCGGCGAAACATTGCATCAGATGCCATCTGTACATGTTCAAGGCGATGACGATGATCGAAACGTGGATGCGTTTCTAACAAACGATGAAAGACACCTACCCCAGCCTCAATTGCTTCGTCACCATTTGCATGCATCGCAATCTGGTACCCAGCTTTGTGGAATGGCAACATTTGTTGATACAAAACTTCTGGATCGCCCATCCACAGACCATTTGGTGAACCACAGCAATAACCCGGCCAACGCATACGTGCTGTGCGGCCTTGAATTGACCCATCAGAAATAAACTTCAGTGGCCCCATTGCAAATTTCTCGGTGGAGAATTTCTCAAGTTCTTGCACCTGAGCAAACACTTGCTCAGGTGACTTACGAATTGACATAAATGTAATGAGCGGCGCAAAGCGAACACGCACAGGAAACTGTGGGTTGTTTACAACTGCGGCATACGCCTCGGTCTCGCCTTTTGCCGGGCGAAAGGCAAGCTCTGTCACCATGGTGCAACCCGCCTGGCGTGAGAGATGGCCACCATCCCAAATAGATGCTTCACCACCATCGTTCAAATTCACATGTTTGCCAAGAAACAATGCAAGCGATAATTCACGAATCTCACCAGTGAGGTCACCGGTCTCATCACGGTGAACACCCTCTTCAGTATTCGAATCGTCAACACCAGCCTTGTTGAGCATTGCAGTGTTTGCATGACCAACATGACCATTGCTTTGCATCACCCAAATGGGCCGAGACTCTGAAATTGCATCGAGCATGTGACGAGTAATTGTTGCATCGCCCACCATTGATTTGTCAAAGCCCACTGCAACCAAAGTCTCAGATGGATCCTTCAATTCTTCGTGAGCTCTATGTAATCGCGCAATCACGTCATCAATAGTTGGGCACCCTGGTTGAAATGAACCATCGACCGCACGACGGGGGTATGCACCCACCCATGGGTATCGAGCCAGTGCACCTTCACCTTGAATATGACTATGCGCCTCAATGAACCCTGGAACGATGACCTGGTCTGCAAACTGCTCATTCACTACAAGGTCTTGGCCCTGCAGATCAGCCAATACTTCTTCGAGACGCCCAGTATGCAGAACACGTCCGTCTTGGACGGCCACAGCATTGGCAAAATCCACAGCTGAGTCGAGGGTGACCACAGAACGGGCCACAAAAACAGTGATTGACATAGTGAACACATCCTAGAAGATGAGTCCACTTGGGATGTCAATGGGCATTCCTGAGAGACTGTACACATGACTATGCAGTTAGATCCACACACAGACATTGCCTCCATCTCACGTACGGTGGCCACGCTCCGAGCAACCTTTCAATCGCGAGCCACTCGTCCCCTCGCATGGCGCAAGGAACAACTTCAGCGCATGATTGCCATGTTGGAAGAAAACGAAACAGATTTTCTTGACGCACTTGCTCTAGACCTCGGCAAACCAAAAGCAGAAGGATTCATTACCGACCTTGCGTTCGTTACGAGCGAAATCAAGTTGATGCTCAAGAACCTAAAGAAATGGAATAAGGCAGAAAAAGTTCCGACGCCCGTGGTTGCCATGCCTGCAAAATCGTTCCGCATTCCTGAGCCACTTGGTGTTGTTTGTGTTATTGCTCCATGGAACTACCCAGTTCAACTACTCCTTGTGCCTGCAGCGGGAGCAATTGCTGGCGGCAACACGGTTGCACTCAAGCCATCGGAAGTGTCACCAAACGTTTCGGCCGTACTTGCTCGACTCGTGCCTCAGTATCTCGATCAAACAGCAGTTGCACTTATTGAAGGTGGAGTTCCGGAAACCACAGAACTCCTCGCCCAGAAGTTTGATCACATCTTCTATACAGGTAACGGAAAAATTGGTCGCGTTGTAATGGCAGCTGCTGCTGTCAACCTCACTCCTGTCACGTTGGAACTCGGCGGCAAGAGCCCAGTCATAATTGATAAAAGTGCAAACATCAAGGTCGCAGCTCGTCGCATTGCGTGGGGCAAATGGTTGAACGCTGGTCAAACATGCGTGGCACCTGATTATGTTTTGATCGATGAAACAGTTCAAGATGCATTTGTCGATGCACTGCGCACATCGTTGATTGATTTTTACGGAGAAAATCCGCACACAAGTGATAGCTACGGTCGCATTGTGTCGCCACGACATTTCGATCGTCTAGTGACACTCATGAGTGGCGGCACACCAATCATCGGTGGCGAATCTTCCGCTGCAGACCGGTACATCGCACCTACGGTTCTTGGCAACGTCAGCCTGCAATCACCCTTGATGAATGAAGAGATCTTTGGTCCCCTGCTTCCCATCATCGGCATCAAGAACACCGCAGAAGCAATTCAGTTCATTACTGAGCGCGACCATCCGTTGGCGCTCTACGTATTCGCAGAGAAATCTTCTGTTGTTGACGAGGTTCTCGACAGAACAACTGCCGGAGGTGTCACCGTGAACGGCACTCTCTTGCACCTCACTAGCCCTCACCTTCCCTTCGGTGGCGTTGGCGAAAGCGGCATGGGCGCGTACCACGGCGTTTCTGGTGTGCGAGTCTTCCAACACATGAAGCCCGTGCTGAAGCGTGGAACAAAGATTGACCCCAAACTCCCGTACCCGCCATACACCGAGCGGAAACTGAAGATTTTCCGCAAGGTTCTATAAATCAATCACCAGAAAGTTCACCATGAAATTTGCCATCGCATTCGCCAACACTGGACCCTTCATCAACCCTGACAAGGCAGTTGCCATGGCCCAGGCGGCAGAAGCTGCGGGGTTTGAATCTTTGTGGACAGTGGAACATGTCGTTGTTCCTGCTGATTACCAATCTCCATACCCATATAGCGACACAGGCAAAATGCCTGGCGGAGATGATTCCCCTATCCCAGATCCTCTGATCTGGCTGACGTACATCGCTGCGGCAACCAAGGAAATCAACCTTGCAACAGGAATTCTCATTTTGCCGCAACGTAATCCAGTAGTGCTTGCCAAAGAACTAGCAACTCTCGACTTCATGTCAAACGGACGCATGCTGCTTGGTACAGGCGTTGGCTGGATGAAAGAAGAGTTTGATGCAATCGGTGTGCCGTTTAATGAACGAGGAAAGCGCAACGATGAGAACATCGCTGCGATGCGTGCCCTATGGAAAGAAGACAAGGCGTCGTACCATGGCGAATATGTGAACTTTGATAACTGCATTTTGCGACCACAACCAGTCAAAGGATCTATCCCAATTCACATTGGTGGCAGTACGGATATCGCAGCGAAGCGCGCTGGTCGTCTGGGTGATGGCTTCTTTCCTGCAGGTGGTTCACACGAGGAAATTGGGCGCATCATCGGCGTTACTCGCGAATCAGCCATCAAGCACGGCCGCAATCCACACGATGTCGAGATAACAACTGGCGGCAACGGCGCAATTGGCCCGAACGCACTAGAAGAGGTCAGCGCCCTCGAAGCTCTCGGCGTTGATCGAGTCATTGTGCCTGCGTTCTTGTTCTACCGTGGCACCAAAGACACTCTTGCTCAATACGGCGAAGAAGTCATCAGCAAAGTCAACTAGACGAGCGACTTCGCCTTAGAAAACTTCATCACACCATCATCAATTGGTGAATCACGGAATAGTTTTCTATCCCGCTTGTAATCCTGTGGGTTAATCCACGGCTCCCTGTCACCTTGGCGTGGGAACTGATGCATGACCCGCTCCATGTAGCCGGCAGTGAAATTGTCAATCCATGGACGTTCAGGCATTTCAGCGTCTGAGGCACGAAGTTCAGCTACACACTTTTGCGTTCCAGTTTTCTCCATGTGATTCAACACACGGCACACATATTCACAGGTGAGGTCTGCTCGCAATGTCCATGAAGCATTGATGTAGCCAAAACTTGAAGCGAGGTTTGGCACACCGGAATACGACAGGCCCTTGTAGGTCCATGTCTTTGAGAAATCAACGGCCGTACCATCAACAACAAAATCCATCTCGCCAAGTGTCACCAGATTCAGACCAGTCGCAGTCACGATGATGTCTGCATCAATGCGATTGCCAGACTGCAGAACAATTCCAGTCGCGTCAATCCGATCAATATGGTCTGTCACAACCGAAGCACTTCCATCTTTGATGGCAGTAAAGAGGTCACCGTTCGGCACAAGGCAGAGGCGCTGATCCCATGGGTTGTACGAAGGCGTGAAGTGAGTATCGACGTCGTATTCAGGTCCAAGAGCATCTCGTACGCCCTTCAATAAAGCATCCTTTACTTGTTGTGGCTTTGTTCTGGTTCGCTTGTAGACAAGTTGCTGCATCGACGTGTTCTTCCAACGCGTCAGGTTGTATGCCATCTTTGAAGGCAAGAATTTACGCAGCACATCAGCTATGGCATCATGATCAGGACGTGCGACTACGTACGTTGGTGACCGCTGCAACATGGTGACATGCGCAGCAGTATTCGCCATTGCGGGAACCAAAGTCATAGCCGTAGCGCCAGACCCAATGACAACGACGCGCTTGCCGGCATAGTCAAGGTCTTTCGGCCACGACTGAGGGTGCACCACTGTTCCGTTGAAATCTTGCAGCCCGGTGATTTCAGGGGTGTACCCACTCTTGTAGCTGTAATACCCAGAGCACATGAACAAGAAATTGCACGTGTACGTCACAACTGTATTGCTGTCTTTTTGTGTTGCGGTCACAGTCCACTGCGCGTGTTCTGACGACCATTCCGCTTTTGTCACCAAATGCTTGAACCGAATGTTCTTATCAATACCAAACTCAGAAGCTGTCTCACGCAGGTACGCCAAAATGTTCGGCCCGTCAGCGATTGACTTAGCGGCTGTCCACGGCTTGAAACTGTAACCCAAGGTGTGCATGTCGCTATCAGAGCGCACTCCTGGATATCGAAAGAGGTCCCACGTGCCACCCATATCGTTGCGACCTTCCAAGATCACATACGAACGATTCGGTGAGTCCTTTTGCAAAAAGTACCCAGCACCTATTCCTGAGATTCCGGCACCTACGACAACTACATCAAAATGTTCCACATTCATACTGTAAGCCAACGGCCTCCGTCACCAAGAACGCAGCCCACTGGAAACAATTCTCAACCGATGTCGGTGGCTGCGCCAGCAAACTGCGATTGATACAGGCGGTAATACGCGCCGTGCGCTGCTAGCAATTCCTCATGCGAACCTTGCTCAACAATGCTTCCATGCTCCATTACCAAAATGATATTTGCATCACGGATAGTGGACAAACGGTGCGCAATCACAAAACTTGTTCGTTGACTACGTAATGCAACCATGGCGCGCTGAATGAGGACTTCAGTACGAGTATCAACAGAACTTGTTGCCTCGTCCAGAATCAAAATGCTGGGGTCTGCCAAGAATGCACGTGCAATAGTGAGCAACTGTTTCTCGCCAGCGCTTACAGCACCACCGTCGTTATCGAGAACCGTGTCATAACCAAGCGGTAACGAGCGAACGAATCTGTCAACATACGCAGCCTTTGCAGCGGCACGGATTTGTTCTTCCGTAGCAGAAGGATTTCCATAGGCAATGTTGTCTCGAATAGTCCCACCGAATAACCACGTGTCTTGAAGAACCATGCCGATGTTTTGGCGTAACTCACGGCGTGCCATCTGAGAAATATCTCGACCATCCAAGGTGATACGGCCAGAATTCAATTCATAAAAGCGCATGACCAGGTTCACGAGTGTTGTCTTACCTGCGCCAGTGGGCCCCACAATGGCAACAGTTGTGCCGGGTTCGGCAACCAATGAGAGATCCTCTATGAGAGGCCGGTCGGCATCGTAGGAGAAGTTCACATGCTCAAACACAACTCGACCCTGCACAGAAGCAGTGGCAGACATCTCGGGCTCTACTGTTTCATCTTCCGCATCCAGTACATCAAACACGCGCTCGGCGGATGCCACCCCAGATTGCAACACATTCATCATTGATGCTGTTTCCGTGAGTGGGCGGCTAAACATTCGGGAGTATTGAATGAATGCCTGAACATCACCAAGACCCATAGAGCCTGATGCCACGCGGAGTCCGCCAATGATTGCAATAGCTACATAGTTCAAGTTTCCAATAAACATCATGATTGGCTGGATAGAACCAGAAATGAATTGAGCGCCAAAACCAGCTGTGTATAGCTTTTCATTCGTCTCAGCGAAACGCTGCTCTACTTCCTTCTGCCGCCCAAACGTCTTTACGATTGCATGCCCAGTAAATGTCTCTTCCACGAGCCCATTCATTGCCCCTGTATGAGCCCATTGAGCGATGAATTTCTGCTTCGACCGACCCGCTATCTGTTTCATGGTTCCGATTGAAATAGGCACAGTGATGACGGCCACCAATGCCAACAACGGCGAGATCCAAATCATGATTAAAAGGACGCCGACAATTGTGAGCAATGAAGTGATTAATTGGCTGAGGGATTGCTGCAGACTCTGCGAAATGTTGTCGATGTCGTTTGTAACTCGACTCAGTAAGTCGCCACGCGAATGACGGTCGATATAACTGAGAGGGAGACGATGAATCTTTGCCTCAACTGATGCGCGTAGCGAAAACATGGTTCTTTGAACCACTCCAGCAAGCATGTACGTCTGCATATACGAAAGAAGGAAAGAGAAAAAGTAGACGATAATCGCAAAAATAAGAGTGCGATGTAATGCAGAGAAGTCCACTCCGTCTCGG
Source organism: Actinomycetota bacterium (assembly GCA_005788815.1). GTDB lineage: Bacteria > Actinomycetota > Acidimicrobiia > Acidimicrobiales > Ilumatobacteraceae > UBA2093. The sequence goes on from SYAZ01000071.1 coordinate 37,330, forward strand.
CCTTCACGTTTCAAAAGCCCATCAAACAAAATATCTGTGGCGTGCCCGAGCACCTTTGGCCCAATGACCACCAAGAAAACGCTGACAATAGCGAGCACAAGAATGCACACAACCAGCACCATCTCTCCCGCCATCAATCGCCCGAGGCGCTTGGATGTGGCTACAAAGTTCTCAGACTTCTCAGCCGGCATACCCACACTGCTCATACGAGTACTGCGGAGTTCTGAACCTGGAATATGTTGTGGTTTCTTGTCGTCAGTTTCTTCGCTCATAACTCATCCCCATTTACAGCCGCTTGAGAGTCCACAATTTCTTGATATGTCGGGCACGTTGCAGTGAGTTCGTCGTGTGTTCCAAGGCCCACGCATTCGCCGTCTTCAAGTACCAGAATCTGGTCTGCATCACGAATGGTAGATACTCGCTGTGCAACTACCAGTACCACTGCATTTTGCGCCAACGGCTTGAGGGCGGCCCGTAATTGTGCATCAGTTGTTAAGTCCAAGGCCGAGAAAGAGTCATCGAACAAATAGATCTCTGGATGACGAATCAGTGCTCGCGCAATCGCGAGTCGCTGGCGTTGGCCGCCAGACACGTTTGTTCCACCTTGTGCAATGACTGCATTCAGACCGCCAGGCATCGCACGTACAAAATCTTCCGCTTGAGCGACACGCAAGGCCTCCCACATTTCCTCTTCGGTGGCATCGTCTTTTCCGTATTGCAAGTTGCTAGCAATTGTTCCCGAAAACAAATACGGCTTCTGCGGAACGATTCCCACTCTTGACCACAGTGCTTCAGGCGCCAAGTCGCGCACATCGACACCGTCGAGAACTACAGAGCCTGCCGTGGCATCAAACAATCGGGTCACAAGATTGACAAGTGTTGTTTTTCCAGAGCCGGTACTACCAATCACTGCCATGGTTTGTCCGGCTCGTACGGTGAAGTTGATATCTTTCAGAACAGGCTCTTCTGCGCCTGGGTAATGAAAACCCACATTATTGAAGTTCAACTCTGCAGTACGCGATAACTCGGTGATTGCTGAAGCACTGATGACAACAGACGATGGAGTGTGTAGAACCTCTTGAATACGCTCAGCACTGACTGATGCACGTGGCAATAGTGCTGCCATCCAAGTAGCCATCATCACAGACATCAAAATTTGTGTGAGATATGTGAGGAAAGCGATCATCGCGCCCGGCTGCATAACGCCCTCAGCGATTCGGTCGGATCCAAACCACACCACAGCCACGCTTGAGATATTGATGAACAACGTTGCCGTAGGAAACATAAGGGACTGCAAACGACCGCCCCGAAGTGCCGTTTCAGTGACGGCTTGATTAGCCAAACGAAACCTTTCAGTCTCTTCGGGTTCACGCACAAATGCCCGAAGGACTCGAATGCCAGTGAGTTGTTCGCGCAGAATCACATTGATGCGGTCGATGCGCTCCTGCATGAGTCGAAATGTAGGAACCATACTCATGATGATGGCTGCCAATGTGATCGCCAAAATAGGCATGGCAACAACAAGAATTCGCGACAAACCAAGATCTTGCTGCATAGCTAACACCACACCACCAATCGTGGTGAATGGTGCGGCCAGCAACAAAGTGCACGTCATCAGTACAAGCATTTGTACTTGCTGAACATCATTTGTAATGCGAGTGATGAGTGATGGCGCTCCAAACTGAGCTACTTCTCTCGACGAAAAATCGTTTACTTGGTGAAAGAGACTGCGGCGCACGTCTCGGCCAAAGCCCATTGCCACTTTTGAGCCGTAATAGACAGCACCAATCGAGAAAGTGATCTGCACGATGGTGACCGCCAACATGACGCCACCCATCTGCCAGATATATGGAAGATCATTCTTGACGACGCCATTGTCAATAATGTCGGCATTTACGGTGGGCAGATACAGACCCGCAATGGACTGGACTGCCTGAAAGGCAACAACAAGCCATATATACCTCTTGTACTTGGCCAAGACCGTAGACAAGAGTTCCTTCAACATGCGAAATTCAATTGTACTTGGCAACTACTGGAGACCTAGAGGCGAGAACGCTTGTCACAGGGGCACGCCCGATACTGTCTGTTTATGCCTAGTGACCTCGCTCTGAAGACCATGAACTTCGTCCACAAGACCATCCTCGTGGTCTCTCGTGGAAAGAAAGGCTGGAGCGCAGGCAATATGCCCGTTCTAAAACTCACAACTACAGGTCGCCAATCTGGGCAACCTCGTGAAGTGATGTTGACATCGCCCTACCAATCTGGAACATCATTTGTCATCGTCGCATCACGCGGCGGAGACGACCACCACCCCGCATGGTTTGTGAATCTTCGTGCGAACTCAAAGGTGTGGGTAGAAACTGTCGACGAACCGCGACACGAACGCACAGCACGCATCGCATCAGCAGATGAACGAGCAACACTGTGGCCACAGATTGTGGAGAAGTATGCAAACTACGGCGGTTACCAATCAAAAACTGATCGCGAAATTCCACTTATCTTTCTCGAAAAGTAATGAGCCCCACTCGCATTGATCTTGTTACTACGCCTACCCCTCTGGAAAATGGTGGCGCGCTTCCAGGAGGCGCTCGGTTATGGGTAAAACGAGATGACCTCACTGGTTTAGGAGTTGGCGGTAACAAGGGCCGCAAACTGGAATTCCTGTGTGGCGAGGCTCAAGACGCAGGCGCAGATTGCCTGGTCACAGTTGGGGCGGCTCAATCCAACCATTGCCGCATGACTGCTGCAGCGGGCGCGAAACTTGGTCTTGAAACTCATCTTGTTTTGTCGGGTGATGAACCTGAGACTCTCGAAGGGAATCAACTGCTCTCGCAAATGTTTGGAGCAATTCAACATCACACGGGAATCAAAGCAAACGACTGGGAATCTCTCGAGAACTTTCGCCAGAAACTCACGCAGCAACTGCGCACAAAGGGACGCACTCCCCATTCCATACCTATAGGTGGTTCCACTCCAGTGGGTGCACTTGGGTATCACCGTGCTTATGGCGAACTTATGCAGCAGTGTGTTGCAATTGGTTTCACGCCAGACGTGGTTGTTCATACATCTTCCAGTGGCGGCACACACGCAGGGCTTGTTGCTGGGCTCGTTGAATCTCGTGCAAACGGCACGCCACACTGCCCCGTGATTGCAATCGGTGTCGCCAAAGGAGTTGCGTTGCATGCAGAAAGCATTCGACAACTCAGCGACAACACTTTGCATCTCCTCGGGTTATCGCACCGAACACTTATGCAAGACGTCGTCATTGACAAACGCTTTCTCGGACAGGACTACGCAGTTCCCACTCAAGGCGCAACAGATGCTGCACATTGGGCGGCCCATCGGGGCGCATGGATTCTTGATCCTGTGTACACCGCCAAAGGTTTCTCTGGACTACTCGGAATCGATGCTGAAGGTGGATTCGAAGGCTTTCACAATGTTGTCTTCATCCACACTGGGGGTCTGCCGTCAGTGTTTGCGACCAATAGCCATTAACGCAAAGCACCACTACACCTAGTATTGATTTTGTGATTAATTGGGCAACAGACATTATTGACTCCATTGGATTGATTGGAGTTGCTTTTCTCGTTGCAATCGAGAATGTGTTTCCGCCCATCCCTTCTGAACTAATTCTTCTTCTCGCCGGATTCAATGTCAGCGAAGGCCGATTCGATTACGTCAGTGGTGTCATTGCTGCAACAATCGGATCCGTTATTGGCGCGTACTTCCTGTACGGAGTTGGTCGATTATTAGACGATGAACGAATGGAACGATTCCTCGCAGGTATTGGTCGCTTCGTTGGTCTAAAGAAGTCCGATGTGCATAAAGGCTTCGTGTGGTTTGAGCGATACGGAAACTACGTGGTGTTTTTCGGTCGACTCATTCCTGTCGTTCGCTCGGTGGTTTCTATCCCTGCAGGCGGCGACCGAATGCCACTTGGCAAATTCACTCTCTTAACCGCTGCTGGGTCCCTCATTTGGAACATGATCTGGGTGGCTCTCGGATGGACTCTTGGTGACCAGTGGGAAAAGGCCGGCGCATGGGGCGATTACCTCCAATACGGGGTGGTGGTCATTGTGGGCCTTGGTCTTGTTGCCCTCATCGTTCGAGCCCGCCGCACCAGAGGTGGTCAGGAATAAGTCTGACTGTATGATGAATAATCACAAATACGCGGGTGTAGTTCAATGGCTAGAATCTCAGCCTTCCAAGCTGATTATGCGGG
>SYAZ01000072.1 GCA_005788815.1 Actinomycetota bacterium
AAAGCAGCAGGCAACGAAGGCCACCGAGAAAGTAAACATTCCACGGTTCTGGAATCGCAAGCCAAAGGCCAGTGAGTAATCACGTTCTCATTCACCATGAAAAGATGTGGTCATGACATTGCCAGTAGTAGGTGACCTTGCTCCATGGGCTGATCCACAGGTGGTCTCCATTCACAGGTTGCCCATGCGTAGCAACATCACTAGCTATGTAGACATCGCAAGCGCTCGTTTAGCAAGTCGTGGAAAAAGTCCGTGGCATGTTTCGTTAAACGGTAAGTGGAGCATTGCGCGTTACGAAGATGTGGCCGATGTTCCCGCTGACGCAGTCACAGGAAACTGTGTGCAATGGAAAAGTATTGACATTCCTGGCAACTGGACGCTTGCTGGTGTAGGAGATGTACCGCACTACACAAATGTGCAGATGCCGTGGCAAGGCAGACCACCAAGTCTTCCAGCCACAGTTGCAACAGCAGTGCATCGTCGTACGTTCACATTGAAAGGCACATGGAAGTCTCGTCGCACCATATTGCACATTGGTGGCGCAGAGAGCGTGCACATGGTGTACGTGAATGGCGAGTTCGTTGGGTACGGCACAGACAGCCGCTTACCAAGTGAGTACGACATAACAGCGTTCTTGGTTGCAGGCGAGAACGACGTTGCCATTGTGGTGTGCAGATACTCGGCGCAGAGCCATTTAGAAGATCAAGACCAATGGTGGATGGCTGGGTTACATCGCGAAGTGTTTTTGCGCTCACAAGCAATCATCGGAATTCATGATGTTCGCGTTGACGCAGGAGTAGAGGAGAAGTCTCTACGCTCGAAGCCAGTAGGAACTGTGAAAGTCACAGTTGATGTTCAGGTGCCGATGTCTGAGCGGTTAAAGACTGGTTGGAAAGCAGTTGCTCACATTGAAACTTTGGCGGGCAAGCGCATAGGTGCAGAACATTCAGCCGATGTTGCATGGTTTGACCTTCCATATGTTTTCCCTGGCAACACGGCAGTGCTCGAATGGAAAGTGCCTGGTGTGTCGTTGTGGTCGGCAGAACAGCCCAATCGCTATCGCATCATTGTGCAGTTGATAAATCCAGATGGAGAAGTAACAGAGATTGTTCCTGTTCTCACGGGTTTTCGCACAGTTGTTACAAAGGGAAATCAATTTCTTATCAATGGCAAGAAGGTCATGATTCGTGGTGTGAATCGCCATGACCATCACCCGGTGAAAGGTAAGGCTGTCAGCGTTGATGACATGCGTGCTGATTTGGTGTTGATGAAACAGCACAATGTGAACTCGGTTCGTTGTTCGCATTACCCCAACGATTCACGACTCTTAGACTTGTGCGATGAGTTAGGTCTCTATGTGGTGGACGAAGCCAACGCTGAAGCACATGCGTGGAACACCAGTCTTGCAAGTGATTCGAGATACCGAGAAACATGGATCTCGCGCATCACGCGCATGGTGGAGCGCGACAAGAATCACCCAAGCATCATCATGTGGTCACTCGGCAATGAAGCGGGGTACGGCTCCGTGCATGATGCGGCAGCTCAGTGGATTCGTTCATATGACCCCACGCGCCCGTTGCATTACGAGGGAGCGGTGTACCACACCAATTGGAAAGACGGTGGTTTGGCAGCAACTGATGTTGTGTGTCCGATGTATTCCACGATTGACGAGATAGTAAAATACGGCAAAGCAAGTAAAGGTTTGCGGCCACTCATTATGTGTGAGTACAGCCATGCCATGGGTAACTCGAATGGTTCTTTGTCTGACTATTGGCATGCATTCGAAAACACGCCAGGTTTGCAAGGCGGATTTGTGTGGGAGTGGAAAGATCATGGACTCACACAAAAACTTGCGAATGGAAAAGAGCGGTTTGCCTTTGGTGGACAGTTCGGTGACACCCCGAACGATGGCAACTTTGTAGCTGATGGTCTCATTCATGCAGATATGACGCCACACCCCGCGATGCGTGAACTTGCGTGGGTACATAGACCAATAGCTGTGTCTCTGGGGGGTTCAGTGTCTGCGCGTCACTTAGTCGTAAAGAACCGTCAATGGTTCTCCGACTTGTCTGCGTACAGTGCCACTTGGTCGCTCATTGTTGATGGGCGAGTCGCAAAATCTGGTGCATTGTCAGTACCAGGCGTGCAGGCCGAAGCATCTGCAAAAGTGAAACTGCCATGCGCGGTGCCAGCCTCTGCACGAGAAGCATTCCTCACCGTGGAGTGGTCGTTGAAGAAGTCAACAGATTGGGCGGGCAAAGGCCACCTTGTTGCTTGGGATCAAGTGGTGTTGCGTAGCGCAAAGCCGGCAAAGGTTGCGGTGCGCTCGAAAGCTACGGAACCAGTTGAAGTTTTGCCGCGAGTCACGTTGTGGCGTGCCGCTATTGACAATGACGGTTTCAAGATGATGCCGCACCTATGGTCAGGCTTTGGAAAATCACTTGAACGTTGGTTGTCGCAAGGCATCGCAACTAGTGATGCCGATGTCGTTACAAACACAACAACGATGAAAGAACGCACAGATGGTTCAGTGCGGTACGAGCATTTACTAGTAATTCCTAAAGACTTGGCTGATGTTCCACGTGTTGGTGCCACATTTGATGTGCCAGCACGATTCACAAAAGTGCGTTGGTATGGCAACGGACCCCACGAGTGTTATCCAGATCGTCAGGCCTCGGCGATGGTGGGCATCTATGAACAAGCACCCGATGAGTTGCCGTACTTGGTGCCCCAAGAGTTCGGCTTGCGCACAAATTGCCGTTGGATGGAACTCATCGATGAGCGCTCAGGTGATGTGATGCGTATAGAGGCAGACGGTTGCTTGTTGCATATGTCTGCAGTGCATCATTCGGCGACTGATCTGTATCAAGCCAACGACCAAACAGAACTACATCGCAATAAGTTCCTGACGGTTCATCTTGATATTGCACATCGTGGTGTGGGTACGGCTAGTTGCGGCCCCGACACGTTAGAGAAGTACCGCATTGGTGCTGGCACATACACCTTTGCGTATGTAATTTCGCAGCGTTAATTCACGTGGTGCACAGCACCAACTGGCTGTACTTTCCACCCGGGCAATTCTGAGCCTGGTGTGCATAGAGCAACGATGCACCCACCAAAGCCGCCACCGGTCATGCGTGCGCCGTAGACGCCAGGTGTCGCACAGGCCGCAGCGACTGCATCGTTCATCTGCTGTGTGGAAGTGGCGAAGTCGGTGGCCAGGCTGTGGTGACTGGCATTCATGATGCGCCCTGCTGCAGCGTAATCATTCTGAGTGAGCGCATCAATGAATTGCGTAACGCGGGCATTTTCCGAAACCACATGGCTTGCTCTTTGTTGAATAGTGGAATCTTTGATAGTCGCAACATCATTCAGTGTGGCCATACGTAGTGGTCCGATGAGCGATTCAGCAGTTGCACATTGCGCCACCCGATCTGCGTATTCCGAGCCTTCAAGTGTTCGATGAGCAATGAATTGCACCACAATCTCAATGACTTCGGGAATGGGGATGTGCTGCACATTCAACGTGTGACAATCAATAAGAGTTCCATGTTGTTCTTGGGCTGAAGCAATACACAGTTGGTCCATGATGCCCGTAGGTACACCAGTTGCTAGTTGTTCTGCGCGTTGGCCAAGTAGCGCGAGCTCTTGTGAGGAATGATTGCTTCCCAGTGCGAGTGCAACTGCCATCTCTAGTGCTGCACTAGATGACAAGCCGGCCCCAACAGGAATAGTGGTGGTGATGTGGCCGCTAATACTGCGCGCATGTGCAAGCTGCGTTGCTACTGCGAGTACGTAGCGTCCCCAGCGTGGCGAGAAGGCCGCATCGAATTGTGCATCTTTAGGAAATGTGACTGTGCCTGTTTCATCGGCAGACGTAAGTGTGGTGGCATCATCTGCAATCTCGTATGAAATCTCCGTCCATCGGTTGATTGCCATGGGAAATACAAGGCCACCTGTGTAATCGGTGTGGTCACCAATGAGGTTGACGCGGCCGGGTGCACGAACACGCACAGCTACACCAATGTGCGAAGTCGGGCAGCAACATTTGCCGGATCGACAGGGTTGAAATATTCACCACTGGCAATTTCAACACCAGCGATGTAACGCGGCACATGTGGTTCGCGCCATGGAGAAACAATCTCAATATTGAACCAAGCCTTTGGCCAATCGTTAGATGTGCGAGGTGCTTGGTTGATCCACATCATGTAGGGCAGCGGTGCGTCGAACAAAGCATCAAGTGCTCCAAACATGCGCACAAGAATTGCAGCAAGTGTTGTGCGGTCGGGCGCTTTCATATTGGGCAAGTCTGCAATGCGTTGGCGTGGCGCGATGCGAAGCGAAATGGGATGCACTGATGCGTACTCGGCGTATACACACCATCCATCTACTTCAAGAATAAGACGATCGTCGGCCAATGTATCTGGACTCCATTGAGTGGTGAGTGCCTGTGCTGGTCGAACAGGCACGTGATCAAACGCGTAAATCTGGCCGTGTGGATGCGAAATAGTTGCGCCAATCTCTGCACCGCGATTTTCAAAGACGATGACGTATTCACCGTTAGGTAATTGCTGTAGGGCGGTGGTTCGTTCAGCCCACAAGTTGATGACATCTGTTGCGCCGTCTATTCCTATAGATGCAAACGTGGCCTCGTGGTGGGGCGAATACAAAACCACTTCGCAATATCCAGGCTCGAGCGCGGGCCAGCGGTTGGGAAACGCTCGCACTGAATATGGCTCGGGTGCTTCAAGACCACCGACACAAAAGGGGCAACCCTGAGTGGGAAGGTTCGGTCTGTTCTGACGGTCAGCAACAATATGCACCGTGGCCCCAGTGTGGGGGTCGTTACGAATGTCGCCAGCCATGTGGCATTCATTCTGTCATCTAGAACGTGAGTTCTTTAGACTGCGCACTCCGAGTCGCCAACTTCGCCAGAGAATGGCCCTGTCTCGTCGTAGTCAACGAAGAAATCAGGGGCAACGTCGGGAAGTGGAATGTCATCAAGATCGCGCAGGCCATCTGCAACGGCGGTAGCACCACCAGAGCGAGCAAGCCAACCCTGGAATGTCTCTGCAGCATTGCGCTCGGCAGCAAATCGACGCACAACACGAGCAACTGCTTCTGGTGCAGCCTTTGCAGGAAGACGCAATGCCTTTTCACCGAAGTGAATCTGCTCTTCACCGACATAGCCACCGAGAAGCATCTGATACCCGGGCAAAGACTTGCCATGTGCACGACGCTCGGCACCAAAGAAGCCAATGTCGCTTGCATGGTGTTGACCGCAACTATTGGTGCAACCCGAGATGTTGATGCGAACACCACCTACTTCGGCGAGTCCTTCTTCTTCAAGCTTTTCACCGATTGCCTTGGCAAGTCCACGTGATTGCGTGACTGCAATGTTGCAAGTATCTGCACCAGGGCACGCAACAACGTCACGTGCAAGTTCTGCCCCTGGCTGTGCCATACCAATTGCATCAAGCATGTCGTACAACTCGCGCATCTGGCTTGGCTGCAAACTACGAAACACCACGTTCTGTCGGTTCGATAAACGGACATCAGACTTAAAGTGACGCTGGATATTGGCAAGCGCACGGAATTGCGATGCGGTGATGTCGCCAAGCGGGGCGTATGCAATCGCTGAGACGGTGCCATTGGCTGCGCCGCGAATAACGCTCGCATTTTCCCAACG
>SYAZ01000073.1 GCA_005788815.1 Actinomycetota bacterium
AGCTTGGTAGCGCGCCTGGTTTGGGACCAGGAGGCCGGGAGTTCAAGTCTCCCCTCCCCGACCAATTTGATTCAGAACATCTCTACTTCAAAGGAGACATCTATGTCGGCAGACCTAGACAATGCCAAATATGTTTCTTTTACTTCATATAAGAAAGACGGCACCACTGTTTCGTTACCTGTGTGGGTAGTTCCTTTCGAAGGTGGCTACGCATTCACCACAGACCCTGGCGCTTTCAAAGTAAAGAGAGTGCGCCGCGACGCTCGTGTTTCTCTCGCAGTGTGTTCCATCAAGGGCAAAGTGTCACCTAATGCAGTGACCCATAGCGGAGCTGCCGTCATCCTCGACGGCGATGATGGCGCACGAGTTGCACGAGCCATCCAAAAAAAATACCCCATCGGCTACACACTCATTACGCTGCAATCGCGCCTTAATCGCCTGCGCGGTAAGGAAACCCACTCCGCTGAGACTGCTATCAAAGTGATGCTCTCCGAATAATTCCAAGAAATCTGGAGTTATCCCTAGGTTTTCCACAGGCTCTCGGCTAGTCTGCTCAAGCACTTCGAGTGCGTCCATGGGTACACACCGGTATCTATGGCCCTTACAAGGGAGATACCCCATGGACCCCCGTCCTACTTTTGCTGACCTTGGTCTGCCCACGCCCCTGGTTGATGAACTGACCTCACAAGGTCTCATCGAACCATTCCCCATCCAACAAGCCACCATTGCTGACGCTTTGGCTGGCCGCGACACACTCGGGCGCGGACGCACCGGTTCAGGCAAGACACTTGCTTTCACCTTGCCGCTTCTTGCTCGTCTTGAAGCCAGTGGAAAACAACGTGAGCGTTTCGCACCACGTGCACTGATTCTTGTTCCTACTCGTGAACTTGCAAACCAGGTGTGTGATGTTCTATCGCCACTCGCTAAGCGTCTCGGCATGCGTACCACCACCGTTTATGGCGGCGTTGGATATCCAAAGCAGATTGAAGCAATGCGCAATGGTGTTGACATCGTTGTTGCATGTCCTGGTCGATTCATCGACCTCATGGAATCTGGGCACGTTGATCTTGATGCAATCGAAATCACAGTTCTTGACGAAGCCGACCACATGGCTGAACTCGGATTCCTCGAGCACGTCACACATATTTTGTCAAAGACACCAAAAGAAGGACAGCGCTTGTTGTTCTCTGCAACTCTTGACCGCGGAATCGACAAGCTCGTTCGCAAGTTCTTGAACAACCCAGTTACTCACGAAGTTGAAACAAATTCTGAAGACGAAGCTCAGATGACTCACTATTTCTTCAATGTGTCGCAAGCAAGTCGCTTCGATGTATTGCAAGACTTGTGCGCAGCACCTGGACGTTCACTTGTGTTTACGCGCACCAAGCATGGCGCTCGCAAGCTCACCGAAGCACTCATCAAAGCTGGAGTTCCTAGCGTTGAACTACACGGCGACTTGTCGCAAAATGTTCGTGCACGCAACCTTGCTGCATTCTCAAGCGGTAAAGCAGACACTCTCGTCGCAACAGACATCGCAGCACGCGGTATTCACGTTGACGACATTGCATTGGTTATCCACGCTGATCCACCAGAAGAGCACAAAGCTTTCCTTCACCGTTCGGGCCGTACCGCTCGTGCCGGTGCAGAAGGCACAGTTATCACCATGGTCACCGAGAACATGCGTCGTCATGTGAAGCGTCTTGCAAAAGATGCAGGTATCGACCCAATTTCGAAGAACGTTGCCAAGGGTGATGCAATTCTTGAAGAGGTCGCTCCTGGAGTTCGTGAATTCCGTGAGATGCCTTCTATTGAAGAGCGTCGTGGTGGCGGCGGCGGACGCAGTGGTGGACGTTCATATGGTGGCGGCCGCAGTGGTGGAAAGTCTTATGGTGGCGGTCGTGGCTCACGCGATGATCGCGGACCTCGTGACGACCGTGGCTCACGCGATGATCGCGGACCTCGTGAAGTCCGTGGCTCACGCGAAGACCGTGCACCTCGTGGTGACCGTGATTTCCGTGACCGCGCTCCCCGTGAAGACCGTGGACCTCGTGACGATCGCCCACGCGACGACCGTGCCCCTCGTGGTGACCGTGATTTCCGTGACCGCGGACCTCGTGAAGACCGTGGATCACGCACCGATCGCCCCCGTGGCCCACGCACCGATTCTCGTGATGATTCACGTGCACCCCGCTCCGACTTCCGTGGAGGCCCTCGCAGCGATTCACGCGGCGGCGGTCGTCCCGACTCTCGTGGTGGACGCCCGAGTGGCCCACGCGGTGGCTCATCTTCAGGTGGCAACAAGCGCCCAGCGCGCAGTTACTGATTGATCTGAGTGGTCTGGTCTCATCCACTAGACCACTCACCAATCGCTCCCACTAAGGTTCGGGTATCCGAACACCAGATGGGGGCATTGTGGAACGTTTCGTTGACATCACAGTTGTAGGAGCCGGCTTTGCTGGCATGTACACCATTCATCGTGCACGACAATTGGGACTCAGCATTCAAGTTTTTGAAGCGGGCGACGATGTTGGAGGCACGTGGTATTGGAACCGCTACCCCGGTGCTAGTTGCGACATCGAGAGTGTCGAATACTCATACAGTTTCGATGATGATCTTCAACAAGAGTGGGAATGGAAGGAGCGTTACGCGCCCCAGCCCGAAATTCTTGAATACGCACAGCACGTAGCCGACAGATTCAATCTTCGTTCCGACATTCAGTTCTCTACTCGCGTTGTGTCTTCTCACTTCAATGAGTCGAACAATCAGTGGGTTACGACTACCGATCAAGGCGACATTGTTACGTCCAGATTCGTTGTGTTTGCCACTGGTTGCCTTTCTTCTGCCAACACTCCCCAATTTGCAGGTGCTGCATCATTTACTGGCGATGTGTATCACACGGGCCAATGGCCACATGAAGGTGTTGACTTCACCGGAAAAACAGTCGGCCTTATCGGCACCGGCTCGTCAGCGATTCAGAGTATTCCGCTCATTGCAGCACAAGCAAAGCACCTCACAGTTTTTCAACGCACCGCCTCATATTCAATACCTGCCCGCAATGACACCATCGATCACTCGTATGTGAAAGAAGTAAAGAACAACTACAAGCAATTTCGCGATGCAAATCGCCAACAGACTGGCGCATTTGGTTCCAACATTCTTCGCTACGACATTTCTGCACTGTCTGTAACCGAAGAAGAACGTCGAGCAGAGTTTGAACGCCGTTGGGAAAAAGGTGGCTTTGCATTCCTTTCGGCATACAACGATTTCCTTCTCACTCCAGAGGCAAACGAAACTGTTGCTCAGTTTGTGAGAGAGAAGATCTTCTCGATTGTGAAAGATCCTGCCACTGCCGAGAAGCTTGTCCCTCAACAAGTCATTGGTTGCAAACGCCTGTGTCTCGATAGTGGTTACTTCGAGACTTTCAATCGAGACAATGTGTCACTTGTCGATGTTGCCAGCTCCCCGATTGAACACATCACAACTGGCGGCGTGGTTGCAGGCAATGTGGAACACGAAGTAGATGTCCTTGTGTACGCCACAGGCTTTGATGCAATGACGGGGTCGCTGCTGAAGATTGATATACGTGGTCGACAGAACACATCACTTTCTGATGCGTGGGAAGCCGGCCCAGTTACCTACTTAGGTCTAAACACTGCTGGATTCCCCAACATGTTTATGGTGTCTGGCCCCGGAAGCCCATCGGTACTCACAAACATGATCATGTCCATCGAGCAGCATGTGGAGTGGATCACCG
>SYAZ01000074.1 GCA_005788815.1 Actinomycetota bacterium
GGGAGAAAGACAAACCCACCCGACAACACTGCGCGAAGATTGAACTCCCAATCACCAAGAACTGGCAGTGACGAATCGAAACCGCCAACATCAGCCAGAAGTCGACGACGAAAGACTGCAGCAATTGGTGGGAACGTGTTGTTGCCAATCATTCCGTCAAACGTGAGACGTTCCTGGGTGAGATAAAACTCTTCAGACTTCACCGGCCACACTTTGCCGTTCTTATATGTCTCATGGATGCGAGTGACGCCCGTGACAACTGCTGCTGCCGAAATGTTTGCGCGCAATCCGCCGACTGCAACTTCGAGAAACTCAGCATCCCACGAATCATCATCGTCGTGGATGGCAAAGAACTCAGACTCTGTTGCAGCCAATCCCCGGTTCGAGGCCTCTTCCATTCCAAAACGATCTTCAAGGTGCAACACGCTGATGTTGCCAGTGGGTGTGGAACTGCGAGCCACCTCTACAACAGCGTCTACTACGGCCCGATTGCCACCATTGTTGACAACGACAAGGTTCCAGTCAGCAAATGTCTGCTTCTGCACACTTGCGATTGCCCGAGCGAGCAAGATTGGACGTTCATACGTCCTCATCACGATGGATACTTGCTGCATGCCTAGACGAGCCTACTCATGAGGGAAACAAGCAAGAGAGCAACACTGGTGGAGCTGAGGGGAATTGAACCCCTGACCTCTTGCATGCCATGCACGCGCTCTGCCAACTGAGCTACAGCCCCGTATTCGGGAGCCTCACCCTACCAAGCCAGGGCCTCGACTTCCCAAGAAACAGGACGGCTCAAAGAAACCCTCACTACGAGCATTTATATTTTGCGAGAGTGACCTTCCCAATACGGAGCACGCAAGGGTTTCTTCTGTATTTTTCCGGTTCCTGTTCGGGGAATCAACGCAACGAAATCAACAGAACGCGGAGCTTTGTAGCCGGCAAGCATTTCTCGACAATGCGAAATTATCGCTGCAGCAAGTTCTGCCGACTCTGCAACACCTTCTTGCACCTGTACCAGTGCTTTCACGCTCTCGCCGAACTCTTCATCGGGCACGCCTATCACTGCAACATCTTCAACACCTGGGTGCACCGCTATGACACCTTCGATTTCCGCTGGGTAAATATTGACTCCGCCGCTAATGATCATGTCAATCTTGCGATCAGATAACCACAGAAATCCATCAGCATCGACGTAGCCAACATCGCCAGTAGTAAAAACACCTGGTTCTAAATGTGCATCTTTCGTTTTGCCCTCATCGTTGTGATAGGAGAAGTCGGTTCCCATCTTGTTGCGAAAGTACAACGTTCCCTCGCTCCCCTGTTCAACAGGCTCATTTGCATCATTCAACACCATCACTTCAACATTGTCGACTGGCTTACCCACGCTCCCACCTTTATCGAGCCATTCCTGCGAACTCACTGTGGAAATAATGGAACCTTCTGTACTGCCGTAGTACTCAGTAATTTTTGGCCCCCACCATTCAATGAGGCCGCGCTTCACCGCTGGTGGGCATGGCGCTGCACCATGCCACACTGTGGTCAATGCCGCACCTTCAAAGGTGTCTTTCACTGCGGCCGGCAAGTCAAGCAAACGTTTCATTTGCGTGGGAACTAAATGCACATTGGTACAGGCATGCTTGTCAATCAGGCGCAACATTTCTGCGGAGTCGTACTTGTGCTGCATGACAACCGATGAACCACCCACCATCGGAAAGAAAGAAAACGCCCATTGCGCCGAATGATAAAACGGGCCACACAGCATGGTGCGCCCAGGAATGGGCAAAAAGTTTGAGAATCCAGAAGCAATGAATTTCATAAAGTCGGAGGTCAACCCCATGCCATTCGACAAAGCACCGCGCACTCCTTTTGGTCGACCCGTGGTACCAGAGGTATAAAACATTGGCCCACCAAGCATTTGATCGAGTGGCTCAGCATCACTTGCGCCCGCAATAAGTGATTCAAACTCCACGAAATGTGCATTGTTGCGCACTGCAGCCTGCGCCCCGCATTGGATACCAACAACGTGTTGCACACTCTGTGAGCGATCATCTTTCAATGCCTCTGCAACAGGGCCTTCGTATCGTGAATCAACTAGAACAACTTTTGCTTGTGCATCGTTAAACACGTAGGCGAGCTCATCGGCCACCCAGTGCCAGTTGACGGGAACATAGGTCCATCCTCCATGAGCACACGCTTGAGCAATTTCAAACCACTCGCATTGATTGCCAGCCACCACTGCAATGGTGTCGCCAGTTGCAAGACCAAGGTTGCGTAGTCCATTCACCAAACGGTTCACACGAAGATCAAGTTCTGCCCACGTAACAGATCGAACCTCGTCTATGAGCGCCACATCGGAACCACGATCGAGTGCAAAATCCCTTGTTAAAACTGCCATCTCTACCCCCTCAAGATGACTGAACCTTACTTCCTCGAAATTGGGAGCTTCGCCTGACCAACGGCGTCGGCATCGTCCTAGAGCGGACGAATTATTTGGCCCAGGGCGCCGGAACGATGTCTTTATACAGACGCTCGATTTCGTAGAAACGGCGTGCTTCGTCCACAAAAATATGCACCACTACGTCGCCGTAGTCGATGAGGACCCACTGCTGCTCGCGCGTGCCTTCTGACCTAATTGGTCCACGACCCGTTGCATCGCGAACTGACCCGAGAACCGAATCAGAGATGGCACGAACAAGTCGACCGTTTGACGCGCTTGTGACAACGAAGTATTCGGTAATGCCAAGCACTTCACCAACTGGCAAAACAATGATGTCTTGACCTTGTTTGTCGTCGATGACCTGAGCAATAAATGTGGCTAATTCCAAAGATTCTGAAACTGCACTGTTGTTTTCGGTCACTTCGGCTCCGTTGTAGTTGTCGACGTCGTGGCACCATTGCCAAGGAATGCAACAAAATCGTTCCCCAGCACGATACGCAGGTTGACGCCAGTAACTACATCGATTGTCGAGACATATTCAAGAGGTCCGAGAAGAGTGGCAAAGGTTTCTGCTTCAATCCGTGCAAGATCATCGTTGAAGTAGGCCAGTGTTCGTTCAACAGGAAGATCATTCACTTGACGCACAAGAACAACATTGGCTCCCATATACGCAAGTCGGGTCACTGCTTCGCGAGCAATTGCGGTGCTAGCAAAGGGAACATCCACCATCACTGCTATTCCGTTAGAGGTGAGCGACAGAGACCCGGGCAAGACACTTGCCATCACCATCAAGATTTCTCCACCATCGAGTGAATACAGATCAATGTTTGCTGGATTACGTTGCGCATCAGCAAGAGCTGTTGGAGTGAATTGCCACACGTCAATTTCGCCACGCAAGAGTGCTTCGAAATAACTCTGTGTTGTTGGTAAATCTGGCATGTCGGGCAGTGAAGTCGACGTGGATACATCAGTTCCACCTGTTGGGGCCGCCGCAACGCCTGCGCGCGCCACTGCACTCCATAAAGCCTTTACTTGTGCAAGCCTGCCCGACTCTGGAATTCCCTTTTGCGTTGCAACAAGACCGTCGGCAATTTGTTGACCCGTGACCGTGGATGATTCTGCAGGAATCACTACCACTGGTTTATTTGATGCATCAGTTCCAATAATTGGTTGTGTCATCGTGACTGGTTGCGTGCCAACAGGGGCAAGTAATGCAGCAAGTTCAGCGGAAGAAACATCGTCAGCAA
The DNA here is from genome assembly GCA_005788815.1 of Actinomycetota bacterium. Classification (GTDB taxonomy): domain Bacteria; phylum Actinomycetota; class Acidimicrobiia; order Acidimicrobiales; family Ilumatobacteraceae; genus UBA2093. The sequence goes on from SYAZ01000074.1 coordinate 3,688, forward strand.
AATCAAGAGTGACGTTGAACAAGTTCTCTACATCAAAGCGCAATGCATCAAGTCCGCCCTCGGTATATCCGTCGGCAAGCCTGCTTGGTGCTTCACCTTTAGCAACTTCGACTGCTGCGCCAACTGGAACAGAAATA
>SYAZ01000014.1 GCA_005788815.1 Actinomycetota bacterium
CATTTCAGCCTGTACTCGTGCACGACCTTCGGACAACACTGCGGCTGCTTGCGCATCGGCCTCGGCCAAGATGCGTGAGCGCTCTGCACTGATGTCGCCAAGTGCGGTACGGATACGACCAGCTTCGACTTCTGCAGTCTCACGAGTGGTACGTGCATTGTCCATGTCGGCCTGAATGCGCTCGGTACGAGCAGAAAGCGACTTCTTGATCATCGGGCCGGCGAACTTTGCGAGTGCACCAATAACTACGACTGACGCGATTCCACCGTAAATAATTTCAGCGGTCTCTGGAAGCAACCAGTGGTGCGTCTCGTATGTCAGTTCGCCTTCAACGGCGGCGACGAGACGGGAGAACATGGAGTTCATCGTGAACCTGCACTTTCCATTGCTGCGGTAACAGCTGCTTGCACAACTGCTGCGTCTGGTGCGCGACCAGATGCAAGTTGAGCAGCCTTTGTTGCTACCTGTGCGACTGCTGCTGCAACTTGACCTTGTGCAGCAGCACGAGCGGCTGCTGTTTGTTGGTCGGCTTCAGCACGAGCTGCTGCGATGCGTGCGTTGACTTGTGCCAACTGTGCATTGCGCTCGGTGTCGACTGTTTGACGGGCCGCATCAATACGACCAGAAGCTTCAACACGAATTGCAGCAAGTGCCTTTTCGTAATCGGCAACGGCAGATTGTGCGTCAGCTTTCACCGTGTCTGCACCCTCAATGTCTGAACGAATGTCGGCATAGCGAGCATCCATTCCCTTCTTCAACTTTGGAAAGAGGAAGTAGCGCAAAATAACAAAGAGAACAAGGAATGATCCGGCGGACCACAGTGCTTCCTTTGGTGTTGGCGCGATGGGGTTTGGTGCAGCCTTGACCGTTACCTGAGCCTCACCTGCGGCACTTTTCAGTTGCGCAGGCGTGGCTTCACCGCCCGTGACACCATCTTCGAGAACAGTGGTCTCGAGCATGGCCTCTTCAGGCATGGTTGTGTCGGTGGTGTCTTCTGACACCAAACGCACATGGACAAGGCGTCCGTTCGATTGTGTGACTATCGCAGTCGGCATCTCAGCTCCTGGACTCTGCTCGCGCAGAGGTCGATTGTGGACGTGGACTCAAGTTCGCGGATTAAGCGAACTTGAGAAGAATGAACACCACGAAACCGATAAGCGCGAGCGCTTCGGTAAACGCGATACCCAAGAACATGGTGGTACGAACCATGCCTGCAGCCTCTGGTTGGCGTGCCATCGCCTCGACGGACTTGCCGACGAGGTAACCGATGCCGATGCCAGGCCCGATTGCAGCAAGACCGTAGGCGTAGCCTGCGCTTGCTGCTGCTGCATTGTTCTTGAGTTCAGCGGGAGTTGCCTCCGCTGCTACGAGTCGTGCAATTGCTTCCATTGTTTTCTCCTAGTTGGTTTAGTGGGTGGGAGATCTTTTATTGATCAGTGCTCTGGGTGTGTTGCGCCACCGATATACACGGCGGTCAACATTGCAAAGATGTATGCCTGCAGGAACGCGACCAAGACTTCAAATGAAGTCAAGAACACGAGCATGAGGAATGGCAAAATGCCGACCGGAATCAGCACTTTGTCTTTCGCTTGGAACAACGCTTCGGACAAGAGAGCGAAAGTCACAAGAAGAATGTGACCAGCCATCATGTTGGCGAAGAGTCGAACGGCGAGAGAAAACGGACGCACGATGATTGCCGAGATGAACTCGATCGGTGTCACGAGAATGTACAGAGCTTTGGGTACTCCTGGAGGAAACAGTGTGCTCTTGAGATAGCCGCCAACACCTTGGTGTTTGATGCCGGTGACGTTGTAGATGACCCACACCATGAGTGCAAGGAACATTGGAACTGCCATACGCGCAGTTGCAGGCATTTGGAAGAACGGAATAATTCCTGGAACGTTGCACAGGTAAATGAACATGAACATGGTGAGAAGGAATGGCGTCCATGCCAAACCGTCTTTACCCATTGTCTGCATCACGATTCCGTCTTCAACGAATTCAACAATCATCTCAGCGAAGTTACGAATTCCTTTGGGAGCTTCTTTGTGACTCTGACGAACTGCAAGAAGAAAGATGGTTGCACTAATCAACGTTGCAAGCACAGCAATGAGCGCAACTTTGTTGAATGGGAAATTAGGAAAGATGTCTTTCCAAACCAAGATCGAGTTAATTTCGGGAAATTCGAGAGCAATCACGTATGGGTCCTTCAGGGTGTCTCAGCGGCGCTTGACGAGGGATATTCTTGCGCATTGGGACGCAATCCAGGAAATGCAAGGGAGGCGGCGATGAAGCGCATCTCCCAGAACAGCAATCCGAGGTGGGTGACGATGATGGTGATCCCCAGCGCTGGAAGGGATACCCAGGACACGTCGCGCACCAGGTAGACGGAGACAGAAATAAGGCCCAAACGGATGAGGTAGCCAAAGAGGCTGACACCCATCATGAGGGCGAGGGAAATGGGGGCTGCCCAGGAGATGAGAGCGGCCGCTAACCCAAAGTTCATAAGGACTACAGCCAATCCGAGGCCTGCGGACCAGGCGCCTGTGAGACCCCAAATAACCCCGGCAATCACCATCACAACGGGGGCAATAATGAGCCCTCGACGGATGATGTCTTTCGAAACGGTGACCTCTGGAGCAAGGCCTTGGGAGGCCATTGCGAGGGGCGATACGTGCTCGGTCATTGCTGTCCGCCGCGGAGCATTTCAGCCCGCTGTTCTTCGAGGTGGCGCATGTCACGGCTGTAGATGAAGTACATCTTGACGAATTGGCCAACCATGGCAAACACGGTGAAGGTGATCATGAAGACCGGAACGGTGCCTAGCAATGCGTCGATGCCCCAGCCCATGAGAAAAAAGACCACAAGACCCACAGCCATCTCAATTCCTTGAGAGACGCCTGAATCAAGCGAAACAGGCTTTGGTTTGGGGAGCAATTTCAATGCAATTCCTTTTGAATTCCTCTGCAGAGGACCTTGTGAAACATTGAACAATCTAGGTCAGCCGCGGGCGTTGGTCAAACGGGAGCTGTGTGACTGTTTACGCAGGCCACTTCCCCATTGTTTGCACGGGGCAGCCCCCGCACGGTGTTACTCAGAGACTGTTGTTGAGTCGTCTTTGGCTGGTCGCTCGAGGTCTGGGTGCAGCACGGTGTACAAAAAGAGAACGAGTGCAACTAAACCAAACGGCGCAAAGTTTGTAGCGCTCTTGTTGAACACGGGATACAAGACCAACCCTGAAAGCAATGCAGTCCACAACCACAAAATGGCAACAGCACGTCGTGGTCCGTGACCCAAGTTGATGAGACGGTGGTGCAAGTGGCCTTTATCTGCCGTTGCAAAACCTTGACGCTTGCTCACACGACGAATGATTGCAAATAAAACGTCGAACACCGGCACACCAAGAATGATGAGTGGAATAACTAACGGTGCAAGAAAGAAATATGTTTGCCCACTGAATGCTTGTGTGGTTGGGTCTGCACGACCGCCCACCACGCTTGTAGAAACTGCAACTAACAGCCCCAGTAAATATGCACCGCCGTCACCCATGAAGATGCTGGCTCCATTGAAGTTGTACGGCAAGAAACCAACACACACGCCAATAGTGATGACCGCAATCAACGGGCCAATGTTTGGTTCAGATAACAAACCAAGATCAGATAAATGAAATGAGTAAATGAAAAACGCTGTAGAACCGATTGCAACGATGCCTGCAGCTAAACCATCAAGGCCGTCGATGAGGTTGATTGCTTGCACCATTCCTAACAACCACACAACAGTGACGATCGGTACCCAGTCACTCGACAACTGAATAACTCCGAAGAACGGCACACGGAAATAAAACATGGTGACGCCTGATTGCACCAAGATCATTGCTGCGCCCACTGTTGCTAGCACTCGACCCGGCGCAGACAATTCACG
>SYAZ01000075.1 GCA_005788815.1 Actinomycetota bacterium
AAAAAGGAAAATCATGGTTGTGGCGAGCATTTTGAACATTTGGTTGAATTGATCGGCACTGAGAATGCGACCATCACGCAGCGCCAATTGCAAACGAATCAACAGCGCTTCCACACCACCGACAATGAAGAACGCCAAGGCTACAGCGCCGTACATGATGCCAATCTTCTTATGGTCGACTGTAAACAACCACTCGCGCCATCCTTTGGATGTCACCGGGCGACGAATGGCACCGAGTGCCTGACTAGGAGCCACAACTGCGGGAGTTGTGACTTCAGGTGAAGGTCGTTCAATGATTGCCATAAATTTCTCCAGTTACTTCAGCGTCAATAGGTAGGCAACGAGTTTGTCAATGTCGTCTTCAGTCAAACCAAGGTTTGGCATACCACGATATTTTCCACCCGTCTTTGTCAATTTGGCGGGGTCCGCGTACATGGGCTTCATTGCGGGCGCATTGCGCAGCCACGCACGAAGATCTGTCTGATTAAGACATGACTCTGAAACTCCGGCCAAATATTTTGCACCGAACTCTTCCGACTTAGCATTCCACACATCTGCACGACAGTTCTTTCGAAGTAAGTCAAAAATCGCTCCGGCAAAAGTGTTACGCGACATGAGGTGTGAGAGGTTCGGTGCAGCGCCCGAATACACATTCTCGTCTGGGGCAGCGATGGCTGGTGTGCCATCGGCTTTATTCAGACCATTCACTTGGTGGCAACGTACGCACTGGTTCAAGAAAACAGTTTCACCTTCCTTAGCCAGAGTGCCGTCGGCTGGCGATGTGTACGCCTTTTGTTGACCAGCAACCCACTTCGCAAAATCCTCTTTTGAAAGTGCAACTGCTTCCATGCGCATGTTTGCATGTGACAAACCACAAAACTCGGTGCATTGGCCCGCATAGATGCCTGGCTTGTCGGCTTCAAGGCGGAGCAAATGAATTCGACCAGGAACCGCGTCTTTTTTACCGTTCAAAGCAGGAATCCAGTACGAGTGAATCACATCGCGGCTTGTCTCACGAAGCAAAACTTTTGTGCCGACAGGCATGACCAACTGGCCAGAAGAAATGATTGGCGACTTGATACCGAGTTCAGTTTGAACTGGATAGTCATATTCCCACCACCACTGTTGACCAGTGACATTGATAATCATCTCAGTGTCTTCAGTTTTTGCAAGATCGAAAATGGCACGGAACGTAAACACGCCCACAACGGTCAAGATAAGTGCAGGAATAATTGTGAGGATAATTTCTGCAATTGGCTTGCCGTGACCCTGTGTAGGAATTGGCTGACCCTTGTCGCGATATTTCAACATGGTGTAGGCAGCAAATGCAAACACAAGTACGCCAACGACTCCGGCAATAGGGAACACAATCCACTGCAGGTCGCTAATTATTTGTGCGTTCGGGCCTTTTGCTTGCCATGTATCTTGTGGCGCGTTCGTGGCACATCCGGCCAAGAACAGCATGCCAGTAATACCGGCCACAGTTGTACTGATACGTCGACGAGGTGACTTCACGTTGTTCACGGTATCCATAGCCTTTTCCGTTATCTGCGAATTGTTGCGGTGACTCACGGCACCACCAACTTGATCTGACCTTCAATACCCGGAACCTCGAAGAAATATGGCTCTTCGGGCGTAGCTGGTTTTGGAATGGTGAGGGTGAGAACTTGTTCCTGCTTCTTGCCCGTGAGTTGGGTGCAGGTACCGACTTTTTCTTTTGCACCAGTGTCGCCAACAGTGTGCGTACCGAGGCTCACAACAAGGCGGTGTTCAGTTTCGTCGAGGTTACGGAAAATAACTGTTGTACCCAAAGAACGAGGAATTGTGATGGTGTCGACGTCTTTCTTGATGCCGATTGCTTGAGCACGCAATTTGCCATCTTCAACAAAGATTGTGGCAGTTACACCAGAACGCAAAGACACTTGATTATTGGCGTGATGGTCGTAGTACTTTGATTTCTTGGCTTCACATTCGCGATGCTCTGCTGAATAATGGTCTTCTTTAGATGCAACCGCAAGTTCCTCGCGTTCGCCCGACAGGGCTGCGATGCCACCAATGATCAAGAGCACGACCGCGCCAGCAACCGAGAGAAGAACTGTTGCTCTGCCGCGCAGTGCTGGCTTGAGAGCAATCAAGAAACCAATACCAAAAATGACGGCAGCAACAACCATGAAGAAGATTGTCCCTGCATCTTTCGAGAGCGTGAGAAATACTCTGGAGAACAAGTAAGCAATGATTGCGAGGCCAACGGTTGCTAGTCCAGGGTATTCAAGTGCGCCGATTGCGCGTTCACGAACAAAACTGTTGAAACGAGAATCTGCAGACGCACGATGTGCCCAGTTTTGAATTGTCCATTCAACGCCGGCGCCGAACAACACGCCGATGCCCAGAATAAACACCACTGGAACAGTCGCTAAGCCTGTGAGAACTAGGGCTGCACCAAGTGCAAAAACAATCGGCCAAATAGAAGCACCCGGGGAAGGGGCTGCGGCTGCAACTGCTTCTTCGTTGGAGAACGCATCACCATCGCGAGTGAATAGACCGAAGCCTGCAACAAGAGCGGAGGATGACGCAACTCCGAAGAGGGCAATTGCACCAAGGTCTGATGGGGTGACCAAGAACATGTACAGCACTGCAGAAATGAGCGCCAACCCGGTGAGGCCTAAAAAGTATTTGGAGCTAGGAGTAAACATGTTGGACCTACTTCTGTGTGTACACAAAGAACCACACGACGGTGAATGCCGCCGTGAGGAAGTACCAATACAACGCGTGTGAATTCACTACGTCTGTGTCGTCTTCACGACCACCAACGGAGCGAAACAATGCAACACAACTAAAAGCAATACCGCCAGCTACCAACAACAACATGGC
>SYAZ01000015.1 GCA_005788815.1 Actinomycetota bacterium
AGGCGAACTTCGTCGTCCTTGGTGAGCAATGTGTACTGACCGATATCTGTGAGATAGAGCCTGACGAGGTCCTCTTCGTCGCGGTCGATACGATCCTTTGCCACTCTGCACCTCACCTAACGGGAATCTTCAGCCACTCGGATAGTGGTGAATAAGGGCAGGATACCGACACAGGAACGCACCCCCACAGCCCGACCAAGAACATTTGGATTAGTTCTGGCAGAGTGTGTGGAATGGTTGAAAACACGACCCAAAATGACGAATCCGGCGAGATTGAGTTGTCCATCGTGACAATGACCTTTGACGCCGCTGATATGGGGTCCCTCGTGGCTGTCCTGTCGAAATACATCGTTTTGACACGGATGGAACAGGGCTGTCGAAATGTGGACATGATTGTCTCTGATACGCGTCCAAATCGAATCTTGATTATTGAGAAATGGGATTCACCAGAAGCACAGAGAATTCATTTCGACGGAAAGATCATGGTGGAAATGGCGCAATCATGTGGCGGCATTCTCACACAAGCACCCGACATTGATATGTGGCAATCAATGAGTGCGCACGACCTGACGTAGCACTACGGAAGTTTGATGATTGCTTCGTGTTCAATCGAAGTAACAACGGTGTTGTCCACAATGAAGTGAAGGTCGAGCACTACTCGTTCTCCACCTGCATTGAAGCGATCAACGATCGCTGATTCAATACGACACATTGCACCAGCGTGTACAAGTGCATGATGTCGAATAATGCTGCGTGTGTGCACCCAGCTACCTGTTGCAATTTGTGTGTGCACTACATCGTTCGCAAGTGTGGGCCACACGGCGGGGTGAACGAGATTGTGTTCACGGTAGAGGGGTAAGTCTTCGCCGGCTAACAAACCTCTCTCTGTGCCGTGTTCACCTTTCAAGGTGTATTCCACAGTGCGCAGTACATGGCCAGTGCGGATAGCAAGAGCCGCGGGGGCTGCTTCAAATGCTTCAAACACGACGCGCGGTTGTTCTGGTTCAGAGGTGACTGCGTGAATGAACACACTGTCGTCCTTCATGAATGGTTCGCACAACACCGTGTCTTGGTCAAACACGGGTTTGCGGAAACGTACGTGGCCGCCACCGTTAGCCAACCATGGAACACCCCACGCTTTGGCAACTGGATGAGTGAGATACGCATAAGTGGTGACACCAGCAACAAGGGCACGGGGAAAACCTGCAGCGTGCGCGCCTTCGTCCGTGTGAATAGGGTTGCGGCGATGTTCGGGCAGATTCTGTGCTGTCACTGTCCAAGGTGCGGGCAGAGAATTCTTCACAAATTCAGTCTTTCACCTTTGTGAGGCAGGGGGTTGCTGGCCTGACGCATCTATGGCTTCACCCGTGATTATGGTGGGTATATGTCTAATCCTCTTCTTACCGACAAGGCCATGGGCCTTGGCAACTTGAATAAACCAGCCGATCAGTGGGCACCACCAACTGGTCAAGAACCAATGTCCGATGGTCCCGTGTCTCGATGGGACGGCGGCATTATGACGGTGTCTGGCACTGCATCAGCAACCATGGTGTTGCTTGTATTGCTCTTGGCATCGGCTACTGCGACGTGGTTGAGCATTGATGCACCATTGCCTGGAGATGTTGTACAGCTCCCCATGGGTTGGGTCATCGGCGGTTTTATCGTGGGCATCATTGCGGTGTTGGTTGGTTCCTTTAAGCCACACCTGGCTCGCATTGCTGCACCTATTTATGCGTTGGCAGAAGGTGTTGTTCTTGGCGCCATTAGCCGTGCGTACTCAGAGGCATATGACGGAATCGTGTTGCAGGCAGTGGGCGCAACGCTCGGTGTGTTTGTAGTGATGTTGTATCTCTATCGCAGCAAAGTCATCAAAGTGAATGATCGTTTCCGTCGCAACATCATGGGCGCCATGATGGGCCTTCTGGCGTTCTACCTGGTGTCTTTCATTCTGGGAATGTTTGGCAGCATGCCATCGTTTATTAGCAATGCAAGCCCAATGGGAATTTTGTTCAGCGTGTTTGTTGCCGGCCTTGCTGCAATGAACTTGGCACTTGACTTCGACATGATCGAAAAGGGTGTTGAAAACAAGTTGCCAGCGCACATGGAATGGTTTTGTGCACTTGCTCTCACCGTGACATTGGTGTGGTTGTACCTAGAGATTTTGCGCTTGTTGTCTAAGTTGCGCGAACGCTAAAAACTACGCGTCAAGCGAATTCAAAAACTGAAAGAGAGCCTCGTTGAATGCAGCGGGGCTCTCTTGCTGTACCCAGTGACCTGCATTTGGAATTACCGAACCACCTCTGAAATTTGGCAATGTTTGCGACATGTATTCGATAGCGGTGGGATTGAGAAGATTCACAGGGTCGTGTTCACCAGTAATGAAATAGGTGGGCATTTTTAGTTGGACTACGGGTATGCGATGAGTGTTCTCGTAGTTGGTGTTCATGTTGCGGTACCAGCTCACTGGGCCAAAGAATCCTGAATGTGAAAACTCATGCACGTACGTGTCGAATTCTTCTTGTGTAAGCCATGACCACGGAAGTGGCGGTGGGGAAGCGCGACCGGTAAGGAACGTGGTGTCTGCCATTGCGGGCAGATCAGACGTGGTGAAAAACAACGGGTCACTGACGGCGGCGCTCGATGCACCCCACAACACTTTTGCCATGGTGTCTGCAACATCACGGCCAAGTTCTTCCTCTGCTTCATTCGGACGTTGGAAATACAAGATGTAGAAGTACCTGTCGCCATAACGCGCTTGCATGAGGTCGATTGGTGCCATTGGCCAGTTAGTGAATGGCACACTTGCCGCAACGCCAGCACGCACCCGATCGGGGTGAAGCCGACATAGATCCCACAGCAGTAACGCGCCCCAGTCATGACCTACATAGATGGCTGTGTCGTGGCCCGCTTGTTCGGCAAGCCCCAGAAGATCTGCAGCCAAATGTGAAGTGCCATACGCATCCACGTTGCGAGGCGCACTGCTGTGGCCATAACCCCGTTGGTCGGGTGCAATCACGTGATACCCAGCCTCTGCAAGGGGAATCATTTGGTGACGCCAGCTATGGGCGGTTTCAGGAAATCCATGCGCCAAGACAATGAGTGGAGCACCGGGGTCGCCACTTTCATTGACTACTAGTTCCAACCCGTTCACTGACGCAGTGCGTTGACGTACGGAATATGGCATGGTCGATTACGCGGAAAGCGTAAGAGTGTTGGCGCTTAGTGCAGACAATTCATCCCATGTGACGGAATCTGTATTCCAGATCTTTTCAAACACATGGTCGGAAGCGTCATTGAAGCCATGACGATTTCTGAAGTTGTATAAAGCAGCTTGCTTTTTCACTTCAATGTCCATGCGTGAGATGCGACCAAGGATGTAGGTATCCCAAGCGGCAGCTTGTGGAAGTGTGAGCTCTGCGTCCAACGGTGCATTCTCGAAGCCACCTCGAAGGCGATCGCGTGCTCGCAACATGGAACGCGCCATCGCAAGTGTTGTTGCTAGTTCACTCTGTTGACGTGGACGACGTGTGTCTTCAAGTGCGCCAGATAAGGGACGAATAGAAATCAGTGAATCAGTCACTTCAACATCGATACGTGTGAGAGGCGATGTTTCATCGACCGCAATATTGATATCGATGTCTGTGAGGCCTAATTGTTCGGCGACGTGTGTTGCAATACGCGCGATGTATGCACTGTCAAACGAAACGAAACTAAAGGCCTCTGGTGTGACCGTGATGGTCATGTCAGTTCTTTGCTGCGGCTTGCTTTTCGCGAATCTGAGCCTTGCGCTCTTCGAGTGCTTGCAGTCCGAGTTCAGCAATGTGCTCATTCTCGTCTGAAGTGAAGCCAGCAAGTTCACGGAAACGACGGGCGATACCGAGACTTGATTCGTCGCTGTCGCTACGGCTTCCACCGTACGAAAACATTTTGTCGACGATGCTCTGGAATTCGAGTGCCTTTTTGCGACGCTCTGGATCATTCTCTGTGACTTTGCGCAGCCAGTCGCTTCCCATTTTCACGTGGGTTACTTCGTCGGCGAGCATCCAGTCTTCGCAGAACTCTAAGTATGGGTCGCCGGCCATTTCGCCGAACTCCTTCATAGAGGTAAAGACGTCGATTGCCAAACCTTCAAGTGCGCGGTTCACGCCGGCAAGTCGAAGTACTGGGTCATTTGAACATGCAGCCTGGAAAAGCACAGTGTTTTCTGCGTATTGGCCAACATCGCTGCCCATCCAATCGCCCAACTTCAAACTGATTTCCACGTGACGTGCTTCGTCCCATGCTTGGCGAGCCATGTCAAGCTTTAGACCAAATGGCGCTTCTTCACCAGTGGTGAAGTCCCAACATGTGCGTCCTGCACCTTCCAACGCTTGAATTTCGCCAACAAAGATGCCGTGCATGAGTGAACGTGCTGCATCGCTTGCGTCTGCACGCGCCGGCGTGAGGCGGTTTGATGAGCGACGTGTTGACTCTGCGTTCGCAGGTACTGCACTTCGCGCATCGGCCATTCGGTCTGCTTGTGTGATTTGGTTGAACCGCTCGTCGCGAGCCAACTCTTCAACTGGCATAAATTTTTTCATGACATTGCTCCTTGTGGTGCTGGTGTGTTGATTCCGATGCTTCCAGGTCCGGCGATGCCGCCGGCCTCAAGCATAATCTTTTCGAGCCTGGCTTGGTGTGCCGCTGCTCGGTCGACTTCTTCTGTTGTTTCAAGGAGAGACTGAATCAGCATTTCTCCTTCACGCCAGTCATCAAATTCGTCTTGCAAGATGAATTTGATGGAACGAATTGTTGGCATGTCTGTGATCTCGCTGGTGTTATTCAGGTGATACGTATATGCAGAGATGAAGTGAGGAATGAAAACGCGATAAACGCCAACGAGTTTCTCGATGGTGAGTTCTGGTGCTTCGGGTTCGGTCATTGCTTCGATGAAACGAACCATTGCGTCGTTTGCAGGAAGTGTGAGGCGCTCGGGATTCATTTCGCGAAGTTCAGGAAGACGCTTGTGCCATAACTCTGCGTGCCAAGCGTGCTTGTAGCAGTGAGTGCCTAGACGCATCTTGATGTCGAGTTCGGGAACGGTGGCGATCCAGCCACCCAGTGCTTCGAACAGTTTCATTTCGGCCCACTTGTAGTGGCCAACACGACGTGCTGTTTCTTCAACGCTAAAACTGCCAGGTAATTCGCGACGGTCCCACGGGGCAAACGGTGCTCGAGGCTTCTGTGGATTAGCCATTGTCATTTCCCCTTTCGACTTGGGCAAACCATCGGCTTGCTTGGCGATATAGAGAATCCTAACCCTCTAGGGGTGGGAAAACGAGACGCAGGTCACAGGTTTCGTCGTGCTGTGGGGCGCTGAGCAAGGAGGTCCTTGCTGAGGGTTTCCCCGGTGACTTCGTCAGTCCAATAAGTGTCGGCGTCGAGCCGGGCAAGGGCTGCGTCCACATCGGCCAGGTCTTGTTCGATGGCATCAAGGTTGAGGGGGCTCTCATGTGGGTTCACGCTTTTATCGTAGGCGACCGCGCGCTTGTAGCGTCAATGGAATGAGTTTCCCATTCCCACCCCTTGATGGTTCCGCCCAAAAGAACCAGAAGTTTCCCGCAGCTCCTCCGATGGGCATCGACCCAGAGAAGCGTTACACCGCCACCATGGAAACAAGCATGGGCACGTTGGTAATTGCACTCGACGCAGCACGTGCGCCAAAGACGGTGAACAGCTTTGTGTATCTCGCTGCGTACCACTACTACGACGGCATTATTTTCCACCGCATCATCAACGGATTCGTATGTCAAGGTGGCGATCCAACTGGTACAGGTACCGGTGGACCCGGATATCGATTTGATGACGAGTTGCCAAAGGCTGGTCAATATCAAATCGGTTCACTTGCAATGGCAAATGCCGGACCAAATACAAACGGCTCTCAGTTCTTCCTCATCAGTGGACCAAGTGGTGTGGGCTTGCCACCTGCGTATGCATTGTTCGGACAAGTTGTAAAAGGCCTCGACGTTGTTGAGGCAATGCAAAATGTTCCGACTGGTCGTGGTGATCGCCCATTGACCGATGTGGTGATTAACAGTGTCACCATCACTGTCGCTGACTAATTACGCGGTTGGCGCGACTTCTTCGGAAGTCGTAACTGGTGCGCCGTATGATTCTGCGTCTACCGACGTTGCCCAACGAATAGTTGTCGCAATAAGTGAGCCGATTGGTTTCACCACCAACTGTTCAGTGAGCGGTAGGTAGGGAAGCCGAAGATCGGTGCGAGCCCATGGCGGCAGAATTGCGATAGCAGCAGCTGCAATAAGTGAATATGGAACACGAGCAACCAAGTCAAGTGGTGGTTCGATTAGCAGATACTTTGCTGCATCACGCGACTCTGCGGTTCCACGCAACTCTGGTCGGTATTGCGCAATCTGATCGCGTAGACCTTGTACCGATGTTGGCGGTGCGGGTACTCCGAGTTTGCGTGCGATGACTGCCATGTCAGCCACGTATTGGTCGTACCCAGCAGCATCGAGCGGCTTTGCACCGTAGGCCTGGTGAGCTCGGAGAAAACTATCGACTTCGGCAATATGCACCCAACGTAAAAGATGCGGATCATTTGCAGAGTAGGCACGACCGTCGCTTGCAATACCGGTGACCCGTTTGTGTACGGCGCGCACACGGTCAACTGCTTGTTGCGCTACTTCTGCTGGTGCGAATGATGTTGCTGCTACAAAGTCTGCAGTTCGCTGTAACCGACCCCATGGGTCATTGCGATAATCAGAATGTTGCGCGACGCCGGCCATAGCTAATGGGTGCAGTGACTGGAACAGAATTGCCCGCATGCCACCTATAAACATGGAGGCATCTGAATGCACGGTGAGGAGTGGGCTTGACTCGGGAAACCATCTTTCGCCCGGAGCCAGCACGACTGCGGCACGCTTGGCATCGGCATCGTCACCAATGACTCGGTCTCGTAATGCATTGGCAATAGCCCACCGAATGGACTCGATTGCTTCAGTAACTGGGGCGGGGAAAGTTGCCACGTCCCTATCGTGCCATTGGAAATGGTGAACCGCACGGCGAATGCGTCACAGTCTTGCCCACTACGCTTCAGATGTGCCCGATGAATCTGTGACCAATGCTGAATCAACCAGACGTATGCCGCCTTGGGTACCACGGGCTGTGCTCATTTTCTGGGCTGGCTTTATCGGAACCTTGGTCTTTCGCTTTGTGTTTCATCGCCTAAATAGTCTGCTGATTCTTTTACTGCTGTCGCTGTTCATTGCTCTTGCTGTTGAACCAGCCACGAATAAGTTGACGAAACGGGGGATGGGTCGCGGCTCTTCTACTGCTCTTATTTTGTTGGGGATAGTGGTTGTTGTATCTATTTTCTTGGCCGTGGTTGGAACTGTTGTCGCTCAGCAAGTAGCAGACTTACTTTCCAACAGCAGCACCTATGTAAATGACACTGTGAGGATGATTAACAATCTCTTCAATTCGCGCATTGACCCAGCGGCTGTGAATGAATCCATTGCTGATCCGAATGGTGCTGTACAGAGATTTATTCGTTCGCAACGAACCAATGCATTCAAAGTTTCTGTGCAAGCATTTGGTGTTCTCTTTCAATTGTTCTCTGTTTTACTCTTCTCGTATTACATCGTGGCCGACGGTCCAAGGCTTCGTCGCTCTATCTGTTCTCGTTTGAGTGCAGAGCGTCAACATCAGGTGCTTGATGCTTGGGATCTAGCAATCGACAAAACCGGTGGCTATCTGTATTCACGTGCACTGCTTGCGGCCATCTCAGCGTTCTTCCATTGGATTGCATTTCAATCAATGGGTGCACCAGCACCAATCGCATCGGCATTGTGGGTAGGACTTGTTTCTCAATTCTTGCCAGTCATAGGAACGTACTTAGCCGGAGTCCTTCCAGTTCTTCTCATCTTCATTGACTCGCCAACAAAAGCATTGATTGCAATCGGCTTCATTGCGGTGTACCAACAGATAGAGAATTACCTAATTGCTCCAAAGGTGACACAAAGAACTTTGGAGTTGCACCCCGCATTGGCCTTCGGTGGAGCACTCGCTGGTGGAGCAATTCTTGGTCCGATAGGTGCAATTTTGGCATTGCCCGCAGTCGCCATGGCGCAGGCACTTGTCTCATCGTGGGGTGAACGACACGAAGTGATCGAACATAAGTTGTCTGAACTTCAAGAGAAGAAGGCAAGAAAGCCAAGGACGCGAAAGAATCCTTCGTGAGCGGTGTGCGTGCAGAACAATTCGTGCCACTTGCCGTTGTTCGTAGAAGTGGTGTCGACGAAAGCATTCATTTTGGTGCGTGTGTAGGTCTTGCATCAGATGGCACCATTGAATTTTCTCTT
Organism: Actinomycetota bacterium; assembly: GCA_005788815.1. Classification (GTDB taxonomy): domain Bacteria; phylum Actinomycetota; class Acidimicrobiia; order Acidimicrobiales; family Ilumatobacteraceae; genus UBA2093. The sequence goes on from SYAZ01000015.1 coordinate 8,364, forward strand.
GGTGATCCATGCGTAGAGATTTTTCCTCGCTCTTCTACAAAACCCCTGCAAGCACTTGCCATGGTGCGCGCAGGTTTAACACTTTCACCAGAGAAATTGGCACTCGTGTGTTCTAGTCACAATGGCGAAGACGTGCATCAGAACATGGTCCTTGAGATTCTCTCGGAATGTGGACTTTCGGAAAGTGATTTAGGTAATACAGCAGATCATCCGATGCATGCAGATTCTGCACACGCAGCAATACGTAATGGCAAACCCAAATCTGCATTGCAAATGGGTTGCAGTGGAAAACACTCCGGCATGTTGGCAACATGTGTCATCAATGGTTGGCCAACTACTGGATACTTGGAAGAGACGCACCCGTTGCAGAAAGCGATCACTGCGACCATTGCAGATGTCACCGGCAAGGATGCTGCTGCAATTGGCATAGATGGTTGTGGCGCACCGGCCCATGTCATTGAGCTTGTGGGTATGGCTCGTGCAATGCGCGCCATGGCAACTGGTGAAGCAGGGGATTCCGGACTACAGATTTATACAGCGATGTCGCAGTTCCCGTTCATGGTGGGCGGTACCGGTCGTGATGTCACCACAATTGTTTCTGCGGTGCCAGGACTATTTGCAAAAGACGGTGCAGATGCGGTGTACGTGGCAGGTATGGCAGATGGGCGAGCAGTGGCGCTGAAGTTGTCAGATGGTTCAGGACGTGGAACCCCCACCGTGCTTCTTGCTGCATTACACAAGTTAGGGATTGATGTTTCAGCAGTGCCAGAAAGCATTGTTGAGGTGGTGTACGGACACGGCAAGCGTGTAGGCGAAGTGCGTGCGATTGGGTTTGATGTGTAATGGCCATTCCATTTGTTCCCAGAATTGATGACGCACCGTACGCAGTAGTCACACAAGTGTCGCCACTGGTGCAACGTGTGATTGCGCAGAATCCATCGAAATTTAGTTATCACGGAACAGGCACATACATTCTTGGTTCACAAAACGTTGTCGTCATCGATCCGGGTCCGATCCTTGATTCGCATCGCGATGCGCTGGTTCGTACCCTCGATAGCCGAAATGTTGTCGGCATTGTTGTTACTCATTGTCATTCAGATCATTCACCATTAACGGAATGGTTATACAAAGAGACTGGAGCCACCAGATTCGCAATTGGCCCACATCGTGTGTACGAGGGTTTTATTGAAGAAGACGATCATGATCCAAGCGAAGATGATCCTGATGAGAAGAAATCAGAATCCGACGAGGAAAAAGAAACCATCGATATGGCATTTACCCCGGATTATGCAGTGGTCGATGGCGAGCGTTTTTTTGGGACTGACGAGTTCTCGTTAACAGCTGTTGCTACACCTGGTCATACATCGAATCACCTGTGTGTATCTATGGATGCAGAGAACGCTCTCTTCACTGGTGATCATGTGATGGGTTGGTCAACCACGGTTGTCTCGCCGCCCGATGGTGATATGCGTCAGTACTTCGAGAGTATGCAAAAAGTGATTGCGCGTACTGACAGCATCTTGTGGCCAACTCATGGTGGCCCAGTCACTGATCCAGCTCCGTTCCTGGCGGCGTATTACGAACATCGCCTAGAGCGTGAACGCCAAATTGTGCATCAGATTGCAATGGGGAATAACACCATTCCGGGAATTGTAAAAGTTCTGTACGCGTCTGTGAATAAACAATTGCATCGTCCAGCGCGGCGTAGTGTGTGGTCGCATCTTCGCAAGCTTGTAGAAGATGGTGTTGTTCAAACCACAGATGGTGGCTTACCGCGCTTACTCGGTGAATACGCCTTAGTTAATTAGTCGTCTTTTTCTTGCTACGCAAGCGAATCACGAACCGAACAAGTCGATCTGTGACCAAAGTAAACAAGATGACCAAGATGGTGAACCACCACAGTTGGATGTTTTGTGCCTTGAAGACAAGAAAGTTCACATCAACTCGGGCGGTGTTGAATGCGATGAGGAGAAGAACTATTCCACCCATCACAATGGCTGCAACAGTGACTAACCCAGCGCTTGCATCTTTTTTTGGTGCCTCTTCAGTTTTATCTTTCATGGGCATCCTTTCGCTCTAGGTGAACTCTATGTCAAGTACTAGTTAGTGGTGTGCTACTTGACTGCACCCGTAGGCAGTGTCTGTGGATCAAACAATGCAAAGAAATCTTTAGTGGAGTTGGTGAGGTGTCTATCAGGGTCGCCCATGCGGGTATCAATGATGCGACCTTTTCGTTCTGATTTTCCGAAGTCAGAGTATGTTGCAAAAAATGGCCATGTGCCATTGATATCAAGTTCCATGCCAATGTGGCACCCCAATACAATGAGAGTGTCTGCAAGCATTTTGATGTTGACTTTTCCGACGGCCATAAACATGATGTATCCGTCGGTGCGAAGGCATGCTGCGGAACGGTAGTTGTAGATCTTGTTTGAATAGTCTTCGCCCCAATTAACAGATGGATAATTCGCATAGACAGACTTTGCATTGTTCACTAGCGGTGGAAGATTTTGACGCAGTGATTTCCATGAACCGTCATCGGTCATGTCTGTGCCCCAGATTCCGATGGTGCTTGTCCCATCGACACGAATGCCAAATGTTGCAAACCCTTTACGCATTCGCTGCACGGTCTTTCCCTCGGTGATGTAACCACCAGGTTCGTGTTCGAAACGAAATCCGCCATTAAAGCTGGCGATGAGAGAAGGCAATGCTTTGCCTTTTATCTTTGATGTGTTCTTCCATCCCTTACCACCGGGCATTTCAGTTCCATTAAAGAGCGCAGTGTGAACAAGTGACGGGTTGTACGCGGCCATAGTTGCCACGACCGAACCAAAACACCAGAGCGGTCTAATTGAACTGATGTACACCATTGGTTTCTTACGAACTCGCGCGGTTGCTATCCATTCACCTTCGCCTTTGATACGTGGATCTATAAACGGAGCGATGTCTGCGGGTCGTGGGACCAAAGTGGTAGTAGTAGTGCTCGTGGTGTCGGCGACCACGGTGCTTGTAGTGGTAGTTGTGCTTGTAGTGGTAGTTGACGTGGTCGTGGCACCAGTTGGACTTGTGGTGGTGGGCGTTGAACATGATTGCGTTGCAATTACTGGTCGTTCAACTGCTGGCGTTGTTTTTCCTAGGTGCGTGGTCGTTGTTTCCTGGCCAAGAGGTGCAGGTGATGTGGTGGTGATAAGCGGTGCGATGGTGGAATCATCAGTGACAAGCGCCAGAACATCTGTAGGGGCGACAGCGGGTGGGTCGTTATGCAGCCAAGTTTCGAGTTTGTCCACCACAATGCCCATGCCGTTGTTGCGTGCCCATGATGCAACATTTTGTTGCAGTGGGTCATTTGGGTGGGCCAGTACATACCGGGTGAGCGAAAAACTGCTGACGATGCCAAAAATTACAACTGCCAGCAAAAGGTATCGAAATATCTTGCGGCGGGTCATGTTGTACAGGTTACGCCGGAGTTATGAGGCACTGCCCTTATCACGAAGGTGTCGACCGATATAGGCAACGACAACTTGCTGTGTTTCGTCATCAAAAAATACATGAATGCGAACGAGATGTGCTTTTCGCCCGCGTCGCAAGTGTGCTTCGGCGCGAACTGCTCGGCCACGCCATTCAATGAGATAATCCTCTTCGTATTTTTGACGAGCAGTGTCAGAGATTGACGCAACGAAGTCGAGGCCCATTTGGCGACAGGCCAGTTTGATGCTGGTTCCTGAAATTTCACCAGACATCCATGCACGGGCCACCTCATTAAGGCGAACAAGATCTTGTAATACGCTGACTGGTTCTGGTCCTTCTAAACCCGAACCCGACTCAATTGCTCGTTCGTGAAACACAAGGAATGGACAGTTTTCTTTGGCAAGTCGCAGGGCTTCCGTCATTGAAGGAACCGCGAGCACTTTTGGTGTTTGTCCTGCTTGAATTTCCAATGACACGTTACGCAGAATGAGTTCGTCGACTTGACCACCTTTTTTCTCAAGCTGATCTCGAAGTTCAGCCATGAGTCGGTCTGCGTCGGCCATAGAAGCTTCTAGTTCGTTAACAGATGCTTCTAATAGTTCAATTCGAATTGCCTGATCTTCATTGAAATTGCCATCATCTGACGAACTTCGCGACGAAGGGTCAATGATGTCGTATTCGGTGCGCGGCGGTGGCGGTACACGAGGTGATGCAATAGAACGCGCTGCAGTATCGAGAATTAATCGAACAATTCGGTCAAGCTCACGTGAGACGGAGCTTGACGGCAGTTCACGTATATGCACGATTTCAGGTTCAGTTTTCCCAGCCCATTGCACAATGACGCAACCAGGGCCAACTAGTGAGTAACGCGACAGTGATTCAAAACCGCGCAGTGCTTCAGCGCTGGCGATGTGAAAGATATGTGCGAGACCAACAAGGGGACCTGCACCAATGGTAAACAGGTCGCGGCTTTGTCGCTCGTAGTCACCGATTTCTACAATTACAGGTAGGCGACGACTTGGAGCATCAATAAAAGCAGCAATGTTTTGGCCATCAAGTTCTGTGTTTGCAACATGCACAGAATCGGTAATGAATTGATTTGCATCTTCTGTGGGAACTGTTACGAGTACTTCACGAACAAGTTGGGCAACCCGTGGTGGAACTGACTTTGGTTTGTAAGGAACAACTTTTGAAGTGGTGGGTGTCGACACAATACGAATGTCAAAAGTGAGAACACTGTCTAAGAGAACGACAGTGATGGTGAGAGTCTCAACGTGTGAGCTTGCAGCTCCACTCTCTGTAATCATCATTCGAAAAACGGGATCATCGGATGATTCTCGCGTGACACGAACTGAAGTTCCTGGGCCACGTGCATCGAGCGGATAATGACGCAACATCCAATCGCTCACCACATCGATGAGTGCGATGCGTTGTTCTTCGTGGCAGTCAACAGTGGAGAGCGAAAGTGCGTACGTGGTGATCATGGCGCCACAGCCCGCGGCCTAGCGGTAAGGCTGCAAGGCCTCGTGAACCGAGGCAAGGAGGGAAGTGACCACGGCTGCATCATCAGGGTCGAGTGTAAGCAACCGATCGAAGGCTGCCGACTCGATATCGATGGCGGGGTGCAATTGATAGAGCTGGTGGGGCGCTAACTGGGGTTCTGGAGTCTCAAGGCGAGCAGTTCCCAGGCATTCGCGATCAATCCAGCATTGGGCTGCCGAGCCAAGTGCCTGAACTGTCCACCCAGCTTCGAGCTGAATCGACCAAGGGCTAGAGGGGTCAAGTCCGGTAATCACACTGATGGCATCGGGGGCCTGACGTACTGGAACCTGCATGCGCATGATGGGGCCCGAATGGTCATGGTGGTTGATGTCGGCCACCACCGTGTCTTGTGCAACTGCCAACACCAAAGGGTCTTCTTGTAGTCGCGAGGAAGATTCATATTGAGAAGGAGTAACTACTTCCCAAACCCAAGGTCGACCACCAGTATCGAGGGCTGGAACATTCATACCCACCCACGCCACATCGAGACCAGGCATTGTTACTCGTCGCCAAGTGAGTGTGTCGTGGTTCTCTGAAAGAGAACGTTTCACTCCATCGACGATTGTTTGCACATAAGAATGTTTGTCTGTGGTGGCTGAAGAATGGTGGATACCCCAGTAAGTGCGAGAATGTGGCATGCCAGTTTTTGTCCGTGAAGACATCAATATCAATTTCGAGATCGCTGGTTCAGGCCCACGTGCGTTGTTCTTTAATGGCTCTGGTGCGACTCTTGAGTCATCTGCACTCTTGATCAGTGCGCTTGCACAAACATGCGAAGTGCTTGCGCACGATCAACGCGGCCTGGGGAAAACTTCTATTCCAGATGGCCCGTACACAATGGCGCAGTATGCACAAGATGCAGATGCACTTCTGAATCACGTGGGTTGGTCTACCTGTGCAGTTGTGGGCATGAGCTTTGGTGGAATGGTGGCGCAGGAATTCGCAGTCACATATCCAGAACGCGTTGAACGACTCGCGCTCTTGTGCACTTCTGCTGGTGGTGATGCAGGGGCGTCGTATCCCCTACACGAGTTGGGCTCACTATCTGTTGAAGAGAGAAACAAGAAAATCATGTTGTTAACAGATTCTCGCTTTACAGATGAATGGTTGGCATCTCACCCGTCTGACTTGAAGATGATGAGACTTCGAGCTGAGCAAGCAGCACAGCCAAAGACAAATGAAGTACTTCGTGGAGAGCGTCTGCAATTGATTGCTCGCATCGGGCATGATGTGGCAGATCGTTTACACAAGGTGGCATCGCCCACGTTTGTAATGGCGGGTCGTTTCGATGGCATTGCCCCACCCGACAACTCCCACGAAATTGTGAAAAGAATCCCACATGCAACGATGCAGGAATACGAGGGTGGTCATATGTTCGTGGTGCAAGACAAGTTGGCGCTGAGAGATTTGTGCGCGTTTCTGATTGGCGGTCCGTCGGTGCAAAGCGGTCCATCATGAAACCGAATATTCTCATAGTCACACTTGATCAATTTCGTGGAGATTGTCTTTCTATTGCGGGCCACCCCATTGTGCAGACTCCACAACTCGATCGATTAAGTAGGGCCGGAATCCGGTTGAGTCGTCATTACAGTCAGGCATCACCATGTGCTCCCGGGCGTGCGTCGTTGTACACCGGCATGTATCAAATGAATCATCGTGTTGTCGCTAATGGCACGCCACTTGATGACGGTTTCGACAACATTGCTCGCGCGGCACGACGTGCTGGTTATGCACCAGCACTGTTCGGTTACACAGATCAATCAGTTGATCCGCGCGTTACAGAGTCAGCAGATGATCCACGACTTCAAACATATGAAGGGGTGCTTCCAGGGTTTGATTCCATTGTGGATCTCACACGCGGATACGGACCATGGAGACGTTTCTTGGCGGCCAACGGACATGATGCCTCGGGTGGAGTGTTGCATCTGCTTTCCACCGAGCATGAACGACCTGCAGACATGAGCGTGTCGGCGTATATGACAAATGAATTGCTCAGCTGGATGGGCGATCAATCTGAACCATGGTTTGCGCACGCAAGTTACATTCGGCCACATCCTCCGTATTCAGCAGCAGGTCACTTTGGTTCCATGTATTCGCCAGACAATGTTGGTCAACCAATTTCACCTGCTGAGTCTGTTCCACCATTTCACGAGGTGATGCTGCAATTGGACGACACAAAAGCACCTTCGGATGCCAAAGAGTTGGCGCACATGCGCGCTCAATATTTCGGCATGGTGAGCGAAGTGGATTCTCAACTCGGACGTGTGTGGGATTTTCTTGAGTCAACCGGGCAGTGGGAGAACACGGTCATTGTCGTGGTAGCCGACCATGCTGAACTTCTCGGTGATCACGGTTTGAAAGAGAAACTTGGATACTGGGAAACAAGTCAACACATCGTGGGAATTGTGCGCGACCCTAGGCATGCGGACACGAATGGAACAGTGATTGACAAGTTCACTGAGAACGTAGATATTTTCCCAACAGTGTGTGACGCAATGGGAATTGATATTCCGGCTCAATGTGACGGTGTTCCGCTGACGCATTTTGTGCGAGGAACAGAACCACCATGGTGGCGTGATGCGGCGCATTGGGAATATGACTGGCGTTTTGTGTTAATTCCACACGACAAGCATCAGTGGCCGTGGCAACGTCGTTTAGAACAAATGAATTTGGCTGTTCGACGTTCCGATACTTATGCCTACGTGCAGTTTGGCGACGGTGAATACGTGTGCTTTGACCTTGAGGCAGACCCCACTTGGCGAACAACTACAGATGATGATGCGGTGATTGCGCGTGAAGCGCGGGCAATGCTGGTGTGGCGAATGGAGCATGCCAATCGCCAGAACACTGGCTTACTTGTAGAAGATGGTGGTGTTGGTCGATGGCCAGACGGTGTGCACTGGCGAGACAACTCACCGACTGATTAGTAACTAGTCAGACCACACATCGAACTTCACCATGTGTTCTAGTGGTGCGCGACGCAAAGGACCGTGATTTCCTTTGGGATAGCCGAGTGGAACCATGGCATAGACACCCCAAGGTTCTGGCAGTTGAAGAATGGGGCGAACTTCGTTTTCGCTGGCCGAGATAAGAGTGGTGAGAACGCCACCCAATCCTTCTGCGCGAGCGGCGAGCAGAAAGTTTTGTACCGCTGGGTACAGAGATGCGCCACCAACTACCGGGGTTCTTCCGAGATTGCCATCTGTAACAAAAACCTCGCGAGGGTCATGAACAAACATTGCGACGACAGGAACATCTGCAAGTGAAGTAGCTAATTGTGTGCCGATGGCTAGACCTTTACGAGTGGCTTCCACAATGTTTTCTGGCATGCCTTCGACACGCTTCATGTTCATGTCGACATATTCGGACCACCGCTGCGAATAAATGTCGGAGAGTTGTTGTTTGATGGCGCGATCGCGAACAGCAATGATGCGCCAGGGCTGCCTATTGCCGCCACTAGGAGCCCAAATTGCGGCCTGTAACACTCGGTTGAGAACTTCATCATCGACTGGCTTGGTGCTGATGCGCCGAATTGAACGGGTGGTGGACAAGATGTCGTAGAAGTCAGTTGAGTTGGTCATGACTGCAGTCTGACCGCATGAGCCTCACATGTCAACGTTGGTGAGCACTCGCTGGCCACGGTGACATTTCGAGTCCGGTGGATTGGTACAAGGAATAGAGAAAAGAAGCGAACTCGATTGAGATGTGTGCACGTGTGAGACGAACCAATTCGTCTCGGAATACAACCCCATGAGTTGAGACGCCAACAATGAGATGAGCAATCTCATGGAGAACTGTGACTTGGTTGGTGTTGGCTCCGCGAATACAAATGGTGTGAATTTCGGAATGGGCTGTTGCAAGAATGTGTTGTGATTTACGGGTGACAACAATGCTCGGAACATCGATGTCTTCACGATGGCTGATTTCTTCTACCCATGCGTCAATTTCTGTTGATTTCAGATCTTTAACGCTAATCTCCTGTTCAGCGATGGCCTCACACGCGTATGTAAGTGCGGTCTCTGGCGTTGCCTTCAAATAATTTGCGGACAACGCAATTGCTTGGGTGGCGTATTCGCTGATGTGGGTCATTGCAATTCGCCGCGCACACCTGAGGTGAAGGAACGACCAAATGCCGCAAAGCCACGGCCTGCGTTCTTGCCACTGGCATGAGCGCCGGAAGAAGTATCGGAGTAGTACGTGCCTCCACGAAGTGGGGGAGCAAATGAGTACATGGTGTCTTCGGCGCGCTTCATGCGATCGGCAAGTACCAGACCGGCGCCTTTAGTTTCTGAAATGAAATCTTTGCGAGCGCTTCCGAGCGATTCTTCGATACCTGATTGGAAACCGCTCCACCATGACACGCGCCATGAACGTGACCCGCGAGGAAGCAAGCGAGCACCTAACGCATCGGCAGCGGCAAACAATGTGCGTGCAGCAAAAATGTCTGTAGGACGCCCGTAAATGATGAGGACGCAACTGTCGTGAGAATCGAACGCACGATACGACGCACACGAGTGCATTTTGGCTATGACGTACAGAACGTTGATGCGCCGGACCCGGTAGGGGCCTTTTACACACACTGTTTCAGAAACAATAGAGACATCTTCATGAGACACTTCGGCGATGTCGGTTTCGCTGAGCCCATGTTTCTGCATGAGCTTTGATGCCATGGCGAGCGCAGATTCGGCTTCGGCCTGAGGTGTGTTGGGGTGCTGTGCGAGAGACAGAAGTGACTGGATGCGCTCGCGCTGAGAACTCATTGCCTGGACAATAGATGAAGGGTGGTTAGTGGTTGAGAACGCTTGATAAGAAGGACCGAGTTCGTTCTTCTCGCGGGGCGCCAATGACTTGCTCTGGTGGGCCTTGTTCCACAATGACACCGTTATCCATGAATACCACTCGATCGGCGACGTTCTTTGCAAAACCCATTTCATGGGTGACGACGAGCATCGTCATACCTTCTTGTGCAAGAGATTGCATCACCGCGAGTACATCACCCACTAGTTCGGGATCTAGTGCACTAGTAGCTTCATCGAACAACATGACATCGGGGTTCATCGCCAATGCACGCGCAATTGCGACCCGCTGCTGCTGCCCACCTGACAACTGAGCAGGGTATGAATTCTCTTTGTCTTGAAGACCGACTCGGGCAAGCATTGATTGGGCTGCAGTTGTGGCTTCCTTTGCATTACGTTTCAATACTTTTCTTTGAGCCACACAAACGTTTTCGATTGCTGTCATGTGTGGAAACAAGTTAAACGACTGAAACACCATTCCAATCTTTGACCGAGCTTCATCAATATCGCAATCAATATCTGTAAGTTCACGTCCGAGAACTGTGATGGTTCCAGATGACGGGGTTTCCAACATATTCACGCAACGCAGAAGTGTGCTTTTGCCTGAACCAGAAGGACCAATGATGCACACCACCTCGCCTCGCGTGATTTCTACATCGATTCCTCGTAAGACGTGGTTCGTGCCAAAAGACTTGTGAAGATCTTGAAGAGAGACAACAACATCGGAATTCATCGGCTCATTGCCTTTGTCTTGCGTTCCATCCATGCGACAAGTTGAGTGAGTGGAAGCGTCATTGCTAAGTACACAAGTCCAGCGACAATCAGTGGCGTAGCGTTAGCTGTTTGGTTGACTCCGTCGCGACCGAAACGCGCTAAGTCTTTAGTAGCAGCAGTAACGCCGAGGACCGAGATGAGCGAGGTGTCTTTGATAAGAAGAACAAATTCGTTAGTAAGTGGTGGAACGATAATGCGAAGGGCTTGCGGAATGATGATGGTGATCATGGCTCGTGAATATGACATGCCAAGTGAACGTGCAGCTTCCATTTGGCCTTTGGGCACGGCTTCTATGCCTGCACGAATAGTTTCGGCCATGTAGGCACTTGCAACTAATGACAAGGGGATGGCGCCCTGAAGATAGGGATTTGGCCACTTCCACCCGGTAGCGATGGGGATTCCGAAACCGAGAATGAGCAATGTCACTAAGAGTGGAATTCCACGAAAAACTTCAATGTATGTGGCAGCAAACCATCTGTAAGCACGAATGCTGCTGAGACGCATGAGGGCGAACAAAAGCCCGAATGACAAACCGCCTGCGAAACCAAGCACCGTAAAGACGACAGTGTTCTTTGCGGCCTTAGTCAGGATGTCTGGGAACTGTTCTTTCACAATGTCCCAACGGAACATTGCATTTCCCAAACGCTCCCAATCGATGAAGAGGATCACAGCAATCAATAAAGCGATACTGACTACGTACATGGCATAGCGCACATACATAGCTTTCTTGCGTTTACTGAGCGCCATGACCCTCTTCGTCGTTAGGTATTAGTTATTGGGTGATCTGAGATCAGCCAATGAAGTACTTGTCGTAAATGGTCTTGTATGTGCCGTCGGCCTTGAGGTCAGTGATGCCCTTGTTCAAGATTTCGAGGAGTGCTGTGTTGCCGGTTTCGACTGCAAATCCGTACTGCTCTGGTGTGTCTTCAAACTTGATGGAAACAACTGAAGTTCCCTGCTTGTCGGCACGTTCCTTATTAATGAGGTAGTCCTGAAGAACACCGTCTACTTGACCGGACTCGAGAGCAAGGAACATTGCGGATGCTTCATCAAATGATTGGATCGTTGAAGAAGTTGCATTTTCCTTTGCAAATGATTCGCCAGTTGTTCCTGTTTGCACAGCAATTGTCTTTCCAGCGAGTGACTCAAGAGTTGTGTAGGTCATCTCATTTGCTTTGCTGACAAGAAGTGACTGGAATGCATCGAAGTAGCTCTGTGTGAAGTCTGCTGCTTCTTCGCGCTCTGGTGTGATTGTCATAGATGATGCAACCATGTCGCATGTGCCAGCTGCAGGTGCGAGCCAAATTCCATCGAACGGTTGCACGCTGACTTCGAGTTCAAGATTATTTGCTTCTGCAATCTTGCGAACAATGTCCATGTCGAAGCCGGTCCAATTGCCATCGGCATCTTGGAATTCAAATGGCTCGTATGGCGCATCGGAACAGACTGTGAGCTTGCCCTCTGCAATGGTGCTAAGTGCCCCTTCTTCGGTTGATGATGAATCGCTGCCGCCGCATGCTGCGACAACAAGCGATAATGCTGCAACGGCTGCAAGCAAACGTGAACTACGTGCCATGTGTGACTCCTTTGATAGTGCCCGGTATTGGGCTGGCACAACCTTAGACCACAAGAAGCAGTGCGCTATCAAGTGCGTTTGTGGGGAAATGCAGTGAAAAAGAATTCGATAGGCCGACAATTGCGACACGTGCCCCAGTTCAAAGGGCTTGGGCGACAATACTCGTAGACGTGGAACGTAGATCAGACATAGAGGGCCTGCGCGCTATTGCAGTGCTTGCAGTTCTTCTGTTTCATGCTGGGGTTCCACACCTCGAAGGTGGCTACATCGGCGTCGACGTATTTTTCGTGCTTTCGGGATTCCTGATTACTTCGCTGCTGGTACGTGAGCGCGAATCTGATGGTGGTATCTCCCTTGGAGCGTTTTATGCCCGACGTGCTCGCCGTATTTTGCCCGTTTCTTCCCTCGTTGCTGTGGCCACGGTGATTGCATCTTGGGTGTGGTTAGAACCACTGCGGATTCGCTCGTTGGCCAATGATGTGATTGCCGTATCAACATTCTCTTCTAACTTTGTCTTTGCAAGTCGTGGAGCAGATTATCTGCAGTCAACCTTGCCTCCTTCGCCATTGCAGCACTATTGGAGCCTTGCTGTAGAAGAACAATTTTATTTCGTGTGGCCTGCCGTAATAGCGCTTGTGTGTGTTGGCGCTGCATCCCATATCGCTATCCGTCGCAGAGTTGGCTTGCTCGCAACTGTTGTTTCAGTAGCTTCATTTGCAATGTGCATGGTTCTCATGAACACGTCGCAACCTTGGGCATTTTTTGCGCCTCACACCCGTGCATTTGAATTGTCGATTGGTGCACTTTTCGCTGTCCTTCCAGTTGCTACTAGTAGGACAGCAAAAATCTTCAGCGGCGTATCTGCGTGGATTGGTTTAGTGGCTGTGTGTTGTTGCGTGGTGTTATTCACTGAGACCACAAGATTTCCTGGGCCGTGGGCATTAGTGCCCGCAATAGCAACTGCATTCGTATTAAGAGGTGGCAATGTTGCTTCCTGGGCGCCACACAGTGTGTTGAAGTGGACTCCTTTTCAATGGCTCGGTTCTCGCTCGTATTCTGCGTATCTCTGGCATTGGCCGATTCTGATCATCGCCGTTCCTGCACTTGACCGTGAGTTAACAATCAATGAAGGACTGTTGTGCATTGTTGTCGCCCTTGTGTTATCAGAGTTTTCTTATCGAATTGTTGAAAATCCCATTCGACGGAATCATCAGATACGGGGCGTGCGTGCCGTGGCACTTGCTGTATCTCTGGTTGCAATTGTCGGTGGCGCTGGGGTGCTAGCCCAAAACAATCCGCCAGAGATGAGTAGTGGTGTGATCGCTACTACACCTACTTTGGTAGCAACTACTTCCACCAACGTCGATGTCTCTTCCACCACAATCCCGATAGCCCCACAACTTCCTGGACTGTCAGCCCCGATTGCGCCCATTGTTGATGCAATGTTGGCAACTGGATTACCTGGCAATATCACTCCGTCGTTACAGGGTGCATTATCCGATATGCCCATTATCTATAACAACGGTTGTCATGTTGGTTTCTCATCTGTTACTCCAAAGCATTGTGTTTTCGGCAACAAAGATTCGACCACAGTGATTGGTCTGTACGGCGATTCGCACGCTGCACAATGGTTTCCAGCATTTGAAAAAGTAGCAATAAAGCGCAACTGGAAACTCATTACGTATACAAAACGTGGATGCCCACCTGCAGACATAACGGTGTACAGCAAAGTATTGGGCAAGGTGTACAACGAATGTGGACCCTGGCGAAAGAAAGCACTTGCCAAAATGATAGAAGACGGTGTTTCCGTTGTCTTCGTTGCTCACTTTGATCGACTGTTATCCGCTACAACGCGTAAACCAATGTGGCAAAAGGAATGGCGTGAAGGTCTACAAGGAACAGTCGACGCGCTGAAGGGTCAAGGAATTGTTCCTGTCTTAATGCAGGATACGCCGTATCCAGGACAAGATGTTCCAACGTGTCTTAGTCGTAACTACACAAATGTTCACCGATGCACACCTGGAGTGACCTCGGCATATCGAGACGACATGCAAGCGATGGTTAGAGACTTTGATGCCGCCGGCGAGAACATGTTGTGGGTACAAAGTTGGTTTTGTGCAACCAATGGTTGTCCGACTGTTGTAGGAAACATCATGGTGTACCGAGACGACAATCACATGTCTGTGACCTTCGCATCGTTCATTGCCCCTTTATTAGATGCTGATATTACCGAATTTGTGGAATGGTATTCACATACTTCATAATTCGTGTAACACTACTGACGTGAAACAGCGCAAGTCCTTAAGTCATACCTTGAATGATCTCGTGGAGGCGGGGGTGTTATCTTCTGAGCAATCTGAAGACATTACGAATGCCCCGCGTCTGGCGTACACCCCGCGTGAATTGCTTTCGTATCTTGCTGCATTGATTATCACCGTCGGGGTTATACGCACTGTGGCTGGGGCGTTGACGGATATCTCTGAAACTGCGATAGCGACTCTCTTGTATCTTCTTGCAGTCGTTACTGCTGCAGCAGCCTTTCGTCTCAGTAGAAGAAGTGACATGCAGAGCCGCGTATCCGAAGTACTAGAAATTGCGTCGACTTTGTCTGCAGCGATTGCAACTGGCATCGTCTGCAATCTTCTTGATTTTGAAATGAAGTGGCCCGTTGCGATCATTGCTCTTGTCGCTATCGGGTGGGGACTTTTCCGTGCGCGCGATTCGGAAATAGTCGGCGCAATACTGATGTCTGTTGGAATGCCAGTGTTCATTGTGGCATTTGCTGCTGGGCTTAATGAAGACAACTCGCAATTAATGGGACTATTCATGGGTGTCGGTGGTGGATTGTTAATTTTTCAAGGCACCCGAGTTATGGGATTTTCTTTTGCACCTCGTGCTGCAGGATCGCTGTATGTGCTTATTGGCGCGATGATATTGGGCAGTGATTTTGGTGGGGCAGGGCGAGCTATTCCGTTACTAATTGGTGCTGCGCTGTTTGCTGTGGGCACACAACGACTTGCTCCTGAAATGTTGCTTGCCGGTGCCTTCTGCGTGCTTGCCGGACTGTTATCGATTGTTTTTGAGACAATCGATAATGACATTGCTCAAGGCCTCGCCATAGTGGCCTCGGGTCTAGTTGTACTTGCGGTGCTCGGAGTGCAGATGCGTCGTGCTGTTAGTCAATCAAAGACTGAAACACCAACTGTTTGAGTTGTGGGCGCAGTGGCCAAGTGCTTGAGGGCAAGAGCTGAGTCATGATCATGTACACAAGTTCTTCTTTTGGATCAACAGTGAAATTGGTGCTTGCCGCACCGCCCCAACCGTAATCACCAGCGCTGCCAGGTACTTTTGCCTTCACAGGGTCGAGGGTGACGCTGACACTGAGTCCAAAGCCAACACCGTCGAATGCTGTTTCAGCAAAGAGCGGACGACCATATTCAGTGAGATCTGCGTTGTTTGGCAAATGGTTTGAAGCCATAAACGCAATAGTGCGATTCGACAAAATTCGTGTGCCGTTGTACTCGCCACCTCCGCGCAACATCTCTGCAAATTTCAAGTAGTCACTCGTGGTGGAAACAAGACCACCACCACCAAGATGCGCTTTTGGTTCAACTAGTGCGCCAGCAGCACCTGCATCATTTCGCAAGATCTTCTTGTCTGCAGGATTCGGTACGTACAAGGCAGCAAGTCTGTCTGCTTTATCTGCCGAGCAGTGAAATGCAGTGTCGGTCATGCCAAGAGGATCAAAGATTCGCTTCTTCATGAATTCGCCGAGTGTCATTCCCGACAGAATTTCAACAACGCGACCAAGCACATCGATTGACATTGAATATGCCCATTCGGCTCCGGGCTGGAACATCAGTGGAAGACCAGCAAGGATGTCGCAAATGTCAGCCAAGGATGCATCGCGTGGAGTGCCCCATTCGAAACCTGCATTGCGATACATCTGGTCGACTGGGTTCGAATATACGAAGCCGTATGTCATTCCCGCGGTGTGTGAGAACAAGTGCCACATTTCCATCGGCTCTGAAACCGGGTCATATCGAGGTGCAGTCAATGTTCCTGAACGGAAAACTTTTTGGTCTGCGAAAGACGGGATATACCACTTCACCTGATCATGCATTTCAAACAGACCTTCTTCCCACAAAATGAGAGCTGCGACAGCACAAATGGGTTTGGTCATTGAGTACGCGCGATAAATAGTGTCATCCGCGATTGGTTTTTTGTTCTCAACATCGGCGTATCCGTACATATCGCTATAGGCCAACTTGCCACCACGCGAAACAGTGATGTGATAGCCGGGCAATTTGCCACTGTCTACGTACTTTCCAAAGTGAGTACGAATGCGTGCAAGACGCGCGGCGTCTAGCCCCACTTCAGATGGATTAACTGTTACCTCGAGATTCGACATAACAGCAATCTAGAACTACCTCACGGAGTGGGTAGTACTGGAACAGTTACTTAGTACTGGAACAGTTACTGTGGCTTAGTGGCGAATTCTCGAAACGCCGCAAGTGCCCGTGGGCCATAAACAGTGCCGGGGCCTCCACTCATTGAGATAGCGACACCGATTGTCTCGGCTACCTCAGCTTCAGTGGCTTTATTGAGAGCTGCGCCACGAGCGTGGCTAGCAATACACCCGTCGCACCGCACAGCTATTGCTATGGCAAGTGCTAATAACTCTTTGGTTTTCTTATCTACTGCGCCTTCGGCAAAAGCCGCACTATGTAATTGAGCAAAACCCTCATAGACACCAGGAATGAGCGCTTTCAGCTCGCGACCTTCTGGCGCAAGTTGGGCAAGGACACCACGGCCATGGTCGTGTACGTGATCTGTCATGCAAATACTGTAAGGGCATCGTTGTCGGCAACACAATTGAGTGCTCGCAACAACATGTCCTGCAGTAACTGTTGGCCACGCTCGTTTTGCTCGGCAAATCCACCAAATGTTGTAACGCCATATGTGACACAGAAACACACTGAGATGAGGTATTGACGCCACATTTCATCACGATCAATTGTGATTCCATGCGTCTCGAGACGATCAAGATACGTGTTCACGAGTTCTTGGTCGTGGCCACGACGAACGTCGGTTGCAATGGACTGACTGATGAAATAACCAACGTCGTACATTCCTGAACCAACTCCTATGAGCTGGAAATCGATGACGGCCGGGTCGTTACCGTCGAACATGATGTTGTCGGCACGATAGTCACCATGACAAAGAGTTGAAGGAGCCATGAGATTTCCGAGCATCCACGAAACTTTTCCTCCCCAGATGTCACCAATGCCTCGAACACTGTCGGGAAGTAAATGCCCCGCGTATTGCTCGACATTTGGCCAACCTTGTGCCCACAACATTGGAAGCACTGCTTCATAGGTTGGGTTTAGCAAAGGCTGGAACACATCTTGCATGCCAGACAACTTGGGGCTGTTCCACCACATGGCGTGGTAGTCGGCAAGAGTCTCGAGAAGAATCTTTGATTCAGCCAGACCGACTCCTTCGATTTGATTCAATCCGCGGTAGTGGCCGATATCTTCCATTGCAATTGTGAAGTTGGTGTTCTCGCTCTCGATGGCCTGGGCATAACACTTTGCAGTTGTGAATGGGGCCGATTGTGCGCAATCACGGTAAAAAACCAATTCGCGAATATAGAGAACAAGGGCATCGGCTGTGAAACGTTGAGTTGCATCATCAGTGGGGTACTTCACCACAAAAGACTGTGGTGCTTTTGTAGCGCCAGAATAAGTGGGCTTTACTCGCTGCAAGATGCTGAGAATTCCAACACCTTCACCAATGCGTTCTGTTGAAACAGATGTCACAGTTACTCCATCTTCTAGGCTCCCGCTACCGCGCAGAACGCCTTCTACCCATGTAGGTGTGATGTCTTTTTCTGAAGCGAGCAATCCGAGTCCGGATGTAAGCAGATCAACGATGGCCATGAGATTCCCCCTAGGTAGTGCTCCCCCCGGAGCAATAACTGAAAACACTAGTAGCCGTTGAAGCAAAGGCAAATAATCACCTCGTAGGCTTGGGTTATGTCTGATTTGCGCGTGGGACTTATTGGCACCGGAATGATGGGGTGCGAGCATTTGCGCAATCTCATGGGACTCGAATCGGTGGCTATTACTGCTGTCAGCGACCCGAACGAAGAGCCATTGAACTGGGCCACAAAGACGCTGGGAGACCGAGCCAATAGCGTCACCCAATTCACTTCGCATGAGGCCCTACTCGCAAGCGGCCTCATTGATGCAGTGTTGGTTGCTTCACCGAACTACACACATAAGTCAATACTTGATGACATTTTGTCGACGAATCTTCCCGTGTTGGTGGAGAAGCCAATGTGCACCACAGTGGAGGATTGCATTTCTGTTGTTCAGGCTCAAGAGTCGCGCTCAGCCATCACTTGGGTTGGTCTTGAATATCGCTACATGGCACCCATTGCAGGTTTGTTGCAAGAACTTCGCAGCGGAATCATCGGCAATATGAAGATGATGTCCATCCGTGAACATCGTTTTCCGTTCTTAGTGAAAGTGGACAACTGGAATCGTTTCTCAAAAAACACTGGCGGCACGCTTGTAGAGAAGTGTTGCCACTTTTTTGACTTGATGAATCTTGCTGTGGGCTCGCGGCCAGTACGAGTGATGGCAAGTGGTGGTCAAGATGTGAATCATCTAGACGAGGTATACAACGGTGTACGTAGCGACATTCTTGATAATGCCTACGTGATTGTTGAATATGCGAACGGTGTACGCACCATGCTTGACCTTTCAATGTTTGCTGAAGGTGGTCAGCACGAACAGGAAATCACTGTGGTGGGTGACAAAGGAAAACTCGAAGCGTTTGTTCCTGGTAATGGGAAAATCTTTGTGGGGGACCGCTCTTTGCGAGCCGTGCAAGAAATTGATGTTCCCACTGACCCGGATATTGCACATATGGGTTTCCACTTTGGTGCAAGTTTCATTGAATGCAAACGATTTGTTGATGCGGTTCTCAACAACACGCCACCTGAAGTAACCGCGGTCGACGGATTGTGGTCTGTTGTGATTGGTGCGGCTGCGCATAAATCCATTGATGAGTCTCGGCCTGTCCTTGTTTCGGAATACGGACTCTGACATGGACGATCTTGTTTTGGTCTTGCATCTTGTTTCAACGTGCATCATGGTGGGAGTCATTTGGTTTGTGCAGTTAGTGCATTATCCGTTGCTTGCAGTTGTGCCAGTAGAAAGCGCTACTCAGGTTGCTGAAAAACATCAGAGATGGACTGGTTTTGTGGTGGGGCCACCAATGGCAATCGAAGGCGTGACCACGGTGATTTTGTGGGCGAATACGCCATCAGGAGTTTCGTGGTGGCTGACATGGGTGAATGGCGCATTCTTGGCAGTAGCACTTCTGTGCACCATCTTCTTATCGGTGCCACGGCATGCGCGCATGGTTGCGGCTCCAGATGCACAAGTGGGTCGTGAACTTGTGCAAACAAACTGGCCTCGCGCAATTGCATGGACTATTTGTGGATTTTTCGCTGCCATAATGCTTTTACAAGGGATGTAGATGATGAGTAATTTTGTAAGTTCACTTTTGGATACAGCGATTGTGCCCGGATTTTCACGCGTTGGTTTCTTTGTGCGTTCCCGCCTGAATCATTGGGATCAAGTCTCTAGTTACGACTTGGCCAACAAAGTGGTGGTGATCACCGGGCCAACATCTGGATTGGGAAAAGAATGTGTTCGCATTCTGGCACCTACTGGTGCGCAGTTGGTTTTAATTGCTCGTAACAAAGAAAAATGTGAAGACGTTATTGCATCTGTTCGTGAAATCTGCACTGGACCAGACCCTGTCTGCGTGGTGGCAGAGATGGGTGATCTTCATTCTGTCGGCATGGCAGCAAGAGAAATTGCAACGCGCTTCCCACAAATTTCCGCGCTTGTGCACAATGCTGGGGCACTCCTCAATTCACGAGAAGAATCACCGCAAGGCCTTGAACAGACAGTTGCTTCACACGTAGTTGGTCCACATCTTTTGACGACTGTGTTAATGCCAAATCTGCTCGCAGCACAAGGGCGCGTCGTGACTGTCTCTTCGGGTGGTATGTATTCGGCAGAACTTCCAATGGTTGGACACGGTCGAACACTCGAAATGCGCGCTGACAATTACAACGGCACAAAGCAGTATGCAATTGCAAAGCGTGCTCAAGTGACATTGAATGAACTGTGGGCTAAACAGGAACTATCAGTGCAGTTTGCTTGTATGCACCCGGGTTGGGCAGACACACCAGGAGTGCAAGATTCCATTCCGCGTTTTCGTCAGATAACCCGACCAATATTGCGCACAGTTGCTGAAGGTGCGGACACAATTGCGTGGTTGGCCGCCGTCACAGTTATTCCAGGTGCAAGTGGCTCATTTTGGTCTGATAGGGAAGTGAGACCAACTCACAAACTTCCATCAACACGCCGCAAAGACACTCGTGATGCTCGAGAAAATCTATGGCAATGGTGCAACGAAGTAATTGCACCATTCATCCTGGAATAGGTTTTTCCTTAACCTTGAGTGCACTTGTTTGTAGTGGTGCCAATACCTTCAATGGTTGACACCAATACGTCGCCTGGCTTGAGAAAGACCGCAGGTTTACGTGACACACCAACTCCACCAGGAGTTCCTGTGAAGATCACATCACCTGGTAGCAGTTCAACAATTCCTGATAAGTATTCAATGATGTCGCCAACATTGAAAACAAGATCGTCAGTGAGAGTATTTTGTACTTCCTCACCGTTCAGCGTGCATGTCATACGAAGTGCATCACGGTCTGCGACTTCTGCAGCGTCAACAAGCCATGGCCCGAAGGGTCCGTAATTCTTTTTACTCTTGCCAAGATCAAAGTGGGGAGGTTGTGCAGCGAATTGCAACGCACGATCTGAGATGTCCTGACCAACGCTGATTCCAGCGATGTGTTTCCATGCATCTGCTTTTTTGATGTTGCGACCACCGCTGCTCATTACAACAACAAGTTCGACTTCCCAGTCCACCATCGGTGCATCGATAGGAATATCGGCGTTCGGTGCTGCAATACATGATGTGAATTTTGTGAAGGTAAGCGGCACGGCAGGAAGGCCCATTCCACTTTCTTCTGCGTGAGATCTGTAATTCAAACCGATGGCGAACACCTGCAGTGGCCAGGGTGATGGCGCATCAAGTTCATTGAGGTTCGCTGGAGTTCCACCATCAGTGATGGTCGCGGCGAATTCGCGGAGCTCGCTCCAACGTGGGAATGCTTTGATGGGGTCTGAATCAAAACGACCACCACTCACTTCAGCAAGGTCGACGAGGTTGTTGTTGGGGCCGACTACTAGTTGTGCTCGGCCGTTCTTGGAAGCGAATCGCAATGTCATATGTGCCACTATAGTCAGAGTTAGTCACTTGACTAAATAAGGAGATTCCCATGGCCTCGCCCGTCAAATTTGCCCATGTCGTTTTGAAGAGCCCTCGATATGCAGAAATGCTGGAGTGGTGGCTTGATTTCTTAGAAGGGTCAGTCCGGTATGGAAACGATTTCATCTCCTTCCTTTCATATGACGATGAGCACCACCGCATTGCCATCGTGAATATGCCCCATCTGGAAGCACGATCCTCTGAATCTGAAGGTCTCGAACATTTCGCGTTCACCTATGCATCGCTAGACGATCTCTTTGACCAGTATGAGCGGATGAAAGCAAAAGGAATATCTCCGTATTGGACCATCAATCATGGCATGACTTTGTCGGCTTATTACCGTGATCCAGACGGTAATCAAGTGGAGACACAAGTCGATGCAATGACGATGAGCGAAGCAGATGCTTTTATGTCTGGCCCACTGTTTGCGGCGAACCCAATAGGAATTGATGTGAATTTCGAGGATCTCGTCTTGCGGTATAGAGCAGGAGAGAGTGCGGCGGCAATTACTGACTACGCGACTGCGGGCAAATGAGCATCGCAGAAGTAGCTACTTCTGTACGTTCGCGAACAGAAGCTGAAGAGAAATTGATTGCAGCAGCTGCGGATATGTTGGGTGAAGTTGGCCCACGCGCGATGACAGTACGCAGAGTCGCAGAACGAGCTGGAGTAAATCACGGACTTGTCCACCATTATTTTGGTGGGAAAGATGGGCTTGCCGAAGCTGCAATGTTGCATCTAGTTCAACAGCACGCCAATGGTGTTCGCGCACAATCTCAAGGGAATCCCATCCCGGCTCCATTAGCACTAAACAATGAACCGCGGTATTTACGTGCGGTAGTGCGCTCTGTGCTCGACGATGAGATGAAATTAGCAACTATGGAATTGACTGCTGGGGTTTCAGTTCCGCGCGGTGCATTGCTACACGTCACTCAAATGAAACATCTTGACGAGCCAGACGTTGAAACAAAAGCATTGGCTGCAATGGGCATGGCGTTAGAAATGGGATGGGCAGCTTTGGAACCATTTATTTTTTCAGTTGCTGACATTGGCATAGACCAACAAGAGTTGGTGCGAGAGATTGTTCGCGAAATGAGAAATTCATGGATTAAGGATTTCATGTCCTAATGAAAGTCGATGTCACGATTCTTGGCGGTGGACCAGTCGGAAGTTTTCTTGCCACGATTCTGAATGACATGGGAGTTTCGAATGTGGTGATAGATCGCGATCTTGTTCCATATCAATTGCCACGAGCAATTGTGATGGATGATGAGATACTTCGTGCTTGCTATGACCACGGAATGGGTGAGTGGCTACGAAAGAACACCGAACCATTACAACGGGGAGATTTTGTTGGTCCCGACGATGAAGTCGTGATTGGCGCCGATATTCCACTAGCAGGCCTTCAAGGTGTGCCACCAGTTGTTGTCCATTATCAACCTGAACTTGATGCCATGCTACGAACCGAGGCTGAACGACGCGGGTCCAGTGTGATGTGGGGACACACCGTGACAACCATGAAAGATTTCGGCGACAGAGTTGTGACAACTCTCGACAATGGAGACACGATTGAGTCGCGCTGGTTTGTTGGTTGTGATGGTGCTTCAAGTTGGACGCGAAAATACGTGGGTTTGCAACTAGAAGATTTGCGCTTCGACCAAGAATGGCTCGTGGTAGACGCTGAACTTCACGAAGGTGCGCAAGTCGATTTACCTGTTGGTGTTCGCCAGTACTGCCATAACAATCGACCATTTACGTTCGTGCAAGGCGTACGTCGGTTTCGCCGATGGGAATTCCAAGTACAAGAAGGTGAAGATGCAACCCTTCTGAATACTGAAGCTGGTTTATGGAAGCTTTTAGACGGAATGATTTCTCCTACCACTGCTCGCATTGTGCGAAGTGCGGTGTATCGATTCCACGCAGTGGTGGCACCGGTGATGCAACGAGAAAACGTGTTTCTTGCCGGTGACTCGGCGCACCAAACCCCACCGTTTGCTGGGCAAGGTTTGAACTCAGGAATGCGCGATGCCGTCAACCTTGCGTGGAAGTTTTCGTTCATTGCTCGCGGAGTTTCTACTGAAAAGATTCTTGCCACATATTCAACAGAGCGTGTGCCTCATGTTCGCAGCACCATTGCGCATGCAGTTGATATGGGTCGTCTCATCGACCAGTTGGGTGGGCGAGTGAGCCATGGTGTCGATATTGAAAGTGGCTACGGCGGAACAAGACCCAGTCCATACATAGAAGAGGGCATTGTCTTGGGTGATGATCCGCGAGTCGGCCATCAATTTTGGTTTCACCCTGAAGTGTCGCGTGCGGTTCGACAAGATGGCGGGTCGTTTGCCCTTGTTACTGCTGAACCAATGGATATCCCATCAACAGCTTCTGGATTTCCAATTGTCAATGTCGTTGCGCCGGAGACTTTGGGTGAATCTTTTGCAATTGTTGTGCGCCCGGATAGGTATGTTGCAGCCGTTGCTAACACTGTTGATGACGTTGAAGCAATCCTGGCTACTCTTTTGAGTTATGTCCGATGACAAGGTGCCGCAGTTTCAGGTTCGTCCTGAACTAAACGAAAAACATGACTGCATGTCGTGTGGTTCACCCTTCGCAACTGCGTGGAGCACTACAGATGGCAAAGCATGGTTGTGTAGAGAGTGTGCAAACTTGCACGGTCTTGGTTGCCCTTAGGCAAGAACCTTTTTCAAACCCCGAGTAGCAACGTTACCCACCTTGTCAAAGATGCGACCAAGCAAGATATTCATTGGCCACACAATCAGGTTTGCTGTAAGCACAGCGTCGTAGGTGACATCACAGCCTGTCGCTGTTGGCGTAACAGTGACCCGATCAATTGATGTAAACATCCAGTTCTTACCCATCACCAAAACATTGGTGGGGGAATCAAATTCAGTTGTCTCGTAACGCAGCACAGAGTTTTGTCCGCCAATTCCTTTCACCGTTACATCAAAAACTGTGCCAAGACCGGCTCCGTCACCTGTAATTTGTTCCACGCGAATGACACCTTTATCCCACTCTGCAAAGTTGCGGAGGTCAGCCATATATGCAAATGCCTCAGCTGGGGTTTTTGATGAAGGAATAGTTGTTACGTAACGAGCCATATAGTCATCTAACCACCGTGACAAGGATTCCATTCCGACTTCTAGGAATTGTTCATAAGGTATGAGGTATGAAGGATTTCTGTCCCGCACCGGTGGAACGACCAATTATGAGACAGCAATGGCAAGAGCTTGCCTATGTCCACTGGCGTTATGACCCAGCAGTGGTGCAGGCGTTACTCCCCGCTGGTCTCGAAGTGGATACTTTCGATGGAGATGCATGGGTTGGCTTAATTCCATTCTCTATGCGCAATATCTCTTTTCCGGGAACTCCAGCTATTCCGTACTTCGGGTCATTCCCTGAAGTGAATGTGCGTACTTATGTAAAGAAAGATGGGATACCAGGAGTATGGTTTTTCTCTCTTGACGTGAATCGTTTTATTCCTGCATTAGTTGCACGCGCATCGTATTTCTTACCGTATTGCTGGGGAAGTGCTTCACATGTAGTGAATTCAGAATCTCTGGAGACAACTGTGAAACGCAGATGGCCAGGAAGAGCATCAACTCACATCAAAATTTCAATTGGAGAACGTATTGAAGCGCCCGATGAGTTATCAGTGTTTCTGTCTGCGCGGTGGGGTTTGTATTCGAAAGGATTTGGTTCCAAGATTCGTTATGCACCTGTTGATCACGAAACATGGATTCTGCATTCAGCGACACTTGAGTACCTCAATGACACTCTGGTGACGGCTTCTGGTTTACCTGCGCCAACTGGTCTGGCGCATGTGTTGTATTCACCCGGCGTGTCAGTGCGAATCGGGCTACCGCATTCGGCTTAGCGACGCCGTGGGCGAGCGGCGGGCATCCAATTGTCGCCTGCACTTTCGTTGATGTGTTGCACGTAGCGCTCACCAACAGGCTCAAGTATCGACAACAACTTCAATGTGTTCGCTTCACCGAAATGTCGCCACGCAATTTCGCACAAGACATCAGTACGGCGTTCCAGGTCTGCGCGGTATGCAACACCTTCATCGTTGACAACACCATCAGTTACGAATCCTCGTGCTGACAAGTTCTCGAGTGCAGCAGTAATTTCTGCGTCGTCGGCTCCACGACTGCGAGGAATCCATTCCTTAGGATAACCCATCCATGCATCGTGCAAGAGCCCAGCTTCTACAACACCAATGTTGTCGTTCAACAGGATTCCGAAGTGCGTATCTCCTCGCCACTCACGAATGCAGTTCAACGCATTCCAGGCAGACATCAATGGGTCTGTAGGTCGTGGCCATGATTTATGGGCGGCAAAAAGAACGCGCCCACTCGCAGGAATGGCATCAACTGTCTTCCAAAGATCTTCAGCGAGCAGACCAAAAGGTTCAATCATCTGCGGCGTCATCTCTTCGAGACCAGCACGAACAGCTGCATCGCGAGCAACCGTGACATCGTGCCAATTATTGATATGTGGCGATGCGTGGTTGAGACAAAATTGAATGAACTCACGTTTGATTGTGTAGAACGCAGCGAACACTGCTTCTGGTCCGGCAATAGCAAGTGGCGCACTGCGGTTGATGATGTAGTGGCCTAAGCCATCGGGAACACCAAGCGCCGCCAAGTTTTCCTTGGCGCGTGGATCCCAAAAAATCCAACCCAGAAATTGATGCGATGCAAATGATGCGCGTCGAGTGAGGTCTTGCCAATCAGTCATCTCTTCACCGTAGCGGTGGAGAGGTTGCGCACCTATGAGTGCAGAGTGTTCGATTCCCCTACGAGGGAAGTCAATGCATTGTTTACTGCTGCAGAACCTTGTGACGGCACATCATTGAAGCGACCGATATATGTAATGGCCACTTCACCGTTCTCAACTGCGCCACCGTCGGTTTCGCCAGGCATTTGGATGGTGTCGCCATACGTCATGCGAACATAGAACGCACCGTCGTGACCTTCTTTTGGCTCAAGTTCTGCACCTGCCATTGCACGAGTCACTACATGACCAATGTCCGTGCGGCGCCAACCTTTTATATCGCTCACTGCGCAGTTCGGAATGTTCACGTTGATAACTACTGCTTCTTTTGGACGATCAGCAATCCAGCCTTCAACAACACTTTGTGCAACGGTTGCTGCTGAATCCCACATTTGCCCCTTGAGTGCGTCATCCCAACCCTGGCCTTCAACTCCGAATCCGGTGACTGCTTGGCTAATTGCAATTCCGCTAATTCCACCGTTACGTGCAGTTATGGCCGCACCAACTGTCCCCGAGTGGTACACAGCGCGACCAACATTTGCACCAGGATTAATTCCCGACACCACAAGATCGAATTGCGGACCGTACACGCCGAGTCGGGCGAAGAATACGCATAACGCCGGTGGACCAGTAACTGCCCACGCAGTGTCGATACCTTCAATATGACGACGTTGCACTTCAGGTTGGATGATGTGCAAAGCGCCAATGGCTGCTCCAGCACCTGAATATTCCTGGTCGGGTGCTGCAATGACAACCTCGCCATAGGGGCGCATGGCGCGAGCCAAGACATGGAGCCCGATTGAATCAATACCGTCGTCGTTTGTTACAAGAATGCGCATAGTTGCCTTTGTGGTGTTTATATGTTGTTGAAGTGTTTATGAAGTAATCGACGAAATTCATCTGACGGGTTCAAGTCTTTGTCGATGTCTTTCCCAAGATCATCCCATCGACGCAATGACACTGCATTGTCAGCGTGGGGCATGGCCACAAAACGTGTTGCTTCTTCACCTGACATTGGGCCGCCTTGAAGAGCAAGAGTGGCGACAGAAGCTTCACTTAAGCCATCAACGTAAGTGGGTTCAACTGAGCAGAGGTAGCGCTTAGCGGCGACATGCAGCGCAATGGGGGCTGCGACTGCTGGAGGAAAGAGGGGAGAAATTGATCTAGCACCGGTTGCTTCATGTTCAGTATCGACATTGTGTTCTTCAACTCCGGCGGAAATTTCAAGATCAATGAGATGTCCAATGTCGTGCAGGAGCGCTGCTAAAACAAGTTCACTCGGTGCACCAGATTCTTCCGCAAGAACTGCACACTGCACAGCATGAGCAGTTTGAGAAAGATTCTCGCTATAGAACTGCGCCCCCCATTTGTCGAAGAGAGTTTCAATTTCGGCCAAATCAGAAAACCTATTCATATAGGTAGCCCTTCGAAGTCGTCAATCAACGAAATACGAACGTTGCTGGCGGTATGAGCGGTGTCACGAAAAATTCTCAGTTTTTCTTCGTAATACGCGTCGCGGAGATTTCCTTGACTTGCCGCATTAAAAGTTGGGTAGATCGCACGGCGGTCACGTTGAGATGTATTAGACCCGCTTCGATGAGGGGTGTGGGAGTGAAAGAACAAAACATCGCCTGGCTCCATCTCAACGTGGTGCCATTCATGATCTTGCACCCATTCATCGATGATGCAGCCGCGATCGTTCATAGGAAGAAGAGCATGGTGCTGTCCATCAACCACCGACAGGCATCCGTTCTCAGTGGTGCTTGGATCTACTGCAATCATGCATGAGATAGACGTCTCAACGAACGGGTAGGCCGGAGCATCTTGGTGAGGAGAAAAGCCAGCACCACCAACCAACTTGTAGTTGATCTTCTCTTTATATAGGGACGCTTGCTCCCCCATGAGAGACGACACGATGTCAAGGATTACCCCAGTTGCAATTGCATCGCGGAGCGAGGAGTGGAAAGGAACGAAATTTTCGGTACGACACAGCTTTGGGCCATGGTCTGTCATCTCGCGATAATGCAACCAGTCTCCTGAATCGTCCCAGTTCTGGACTTCGGTGACCCACTGTTGCAGATCTTGTATCTCACGGCCAGCAAATGGGCGACACAAGAGCCAACCATTGTGTTGATATGAATCAAATTGAGAAGGTGTGACGGGCACGGGTTCATCGTATTGACACTTATGCCTATGGGGAAAGCCAAAGCTGGATTGTTCACCTCTTCTTCACCCTCTACCTCGGTGGTACCGTAATTTCCAGTGTGAAAGGGGAAACCACATGACTTACGCAGGCGAGCGGGTGCTGTATGACGCAGACACCCACATTATGGAGTTACCTGATTTCTTGAAGAAATTTGCAGACCCAGAGATTCGTGACCAATTGCCTTTGGTGGATTACGGACGATCATTGGTGACTGACGAAGAAGTCGCCGTCATCATGGAGAATGGTTCACAACATTCGGAGGATCACAAGCAGACACTCATTGCACTAGGTGATCGCATGATCACCGAAGTAAAAGAGATTCAAGCACTTGGTGCTTTCGAAAAATATGACCGAGTAATTGCCAATGACATGCTGGGCTTTAAGAAACAACTTGTGTTTGCAACACATAGCTTGCACATGCCATTTTCGCCGAGCAGCAAGATTTCAGATGCGCTTCGTTATGGCGGCGCCCGTGCCCACAACCGCCACATGGCAGATTTTTGTTCCATCGATGATCGGCTCATGGGTGTTGCCGCGATTCCACTTGAGAATCCTGAACTCGCATTGAAAGAAGTGATGTGGAGTCTCGACAATGGTCTTGACGCAATGTGGGTTCCACATCGTTTAGCTGGCGAACGTTCTCCAACTCATGTTGATTTCAATCCCATCTGGTCGGTGTTGCAGGAAGCTCAAGTGCCAGTTGTTTTCCATGTTGGTGGCAATCCGTTGCAATTGTCTCCCGGTTGGAGCAACACAGGTCGCGGTGTAACCAAAGATTGGATGGGTGGCGGAGAAAACGTACGTGCTCGAGATGCAGCAGTTCTGCAACAGGGCATTGAAACATTCATCTCAATGTTGATTCTTGATGGAGTGCTTGAGGATTTCCCGAACTTGAAGTTTGCGTCCGTAGAACTTGGTGCCGGTTGGGTTCCTGAGATGCTTGTCCGTCTTGATGACATTCACAAGGCGTACTCACGCGTAGATGAACGCCTCAAGGGCTTTACGCGCAAACCTTCTGAACAAATACGAGAGCAATGTGCATTTACACCGTTCGTGTTTGAAAACGTGGGTCGCATGATTGAACATTCAAATGACGACCTCTATTTGTTCTCTAGTGACTACCCACATACTGAAGGTGGGCGAGACCCGATTGCTCGTTTTGAATCCTGCATGCAGGGTTTACCCGAAGAATCAATTCAAAAATTCAATTCAGAAAACTTCATGCGCGTTCTTCCACGCGCAAAAGTTTCATCACATCAGTAGGAACTATGACGACACTTGATTTCAATCCAGACGAACTACGCGACAAGTACAGATCTGAACGAGACAAGCGACTTCGCACTGAAGCAAACGAACAGTATGTAGAAGTAGCAGGAGAGTTTGCGCATTATCTCGATGATCCGTACATGAAACTTGAAGAGCGTGCGCCGATTGTGAAAGAAGTGCAAGTTGCAATCGTGGGTGGCGGTTTCGGCGGAATGTTGGTGGGTGCTCGTTTGCACGAAGCCGGAGTGCATGATTTCACCATTATTGAAAAGGGTGGCGACTTCGGTGGCACCTGGTATTGGAATAGGTATCCCGGAGCAGCATGCGACGTTGAGTCGTATATCTATCTCCCGTTGTTGGAAGAGACAGGGTTTATTCCTGCATCGAAGTACACGCCTGCGCCTGAGATTCTGGCTCATTGCCACCGTATCGCGAACCACTTCAATTTGTATGAGCGCGCAATCTTGCAAACCGAAGTGACTGAAGTTCGTTGGAACGAAAGCGATCGACGATGGGTCATTCGCACTAATCGTGGCGACGAGATTCGCGCACGCTTCATCAGTATGGCGAACGGCCCTCTTCACCGGCCCAAGTTGCCAGGTATTGAAGGTGTAGGCACATTTGCTGGGCATTCATTTCATACCAGCAGATGGGACTACGAATACACCGGCGGCACCAGCAAGGGTGGTTTAACGGGTCTTAAAGATAAGCGCGTCGGAATTATTGGCACTGGGGCAACTGCGGTGCAGTGTGTACCGCATCTTGGTGCAGGCGCAAAAGAGTTGTATGTATTCCAACGCACACCATCTTCAATTGATGTGCGCAATGACAAACCAACTGATCCTGAGTGGGCGAGTTCCTTAGAGCCTGGTTGGCAGCGACGCCGCAATGAAAACTTCACCAACCTCACTTCCGGAGTGTTTGACAGTGAAGACCTTGTCAACGATGGTTGGACCGAGATTATTGGCAATCTCATGTTGCGCGCCCGTAAAGAAGGCGGTCTTGGTACCAGTGTGGAAGAGATCGGCACCATTGTTGAAGTGGCTGACTTTGAAAAAATGAATCAAGTTCGTTCACGTGTTGACGACATTGTAAAAGACCCACTGACAGCTGAAGCTTTGAAACCTTGGTATCGACAGTTCTGCAAGCGTCCGTGTTTCCATGACGACTATCTCCCAACGTTCAACCGTCCTAATGTCACGCTTGTTGATACTGGTGGTCGTGGTGTAGAGAAAATCACGCCAAAGGGAATCGTGGCAAACGGTGTGGAATACGAACTTGATTGCCTCATCTATGCAACAGGTTTTGAAGTGGGCACAGATTACGCGCGTCGATCGGGCTACGAAGTATTTGGTACCGATGGCCTAACCATTACCGACAAGTGGGCTGAAGGTGTTGAGACATACCACGGATTTTTCTCTCGCGGATTTCCTAATGCGTTTATCGTGTCGACTGCTCAATCTGGTTTCTCCGTGAACTTCCCACACATGTTGAACGAACAAGCAATACATATCGCTCACGTGGTGAAGCATGCAACGCAAGAAGGCGTGACTCGAATAGAGACTGCTGAGCAGGCTGAACAAGATTGGGTGCAGGAGATCAAAGCAAACTCCACCATGAACCTGAAGTTCTTGGAAGCATGCACGCCCGGTTATTACAACAACGAGGGCAAGCCGGCTGAACGCGCTGCACAAAATGGCAGTTACGGCCGCGGGCCTGTGGCCTTTGTGCGACTGCTTGAAGCGTGGCGTGCACAAGGCGATTTCGCTGGTCTGGAATTACAGAAATAGCCCCTGGGGCAATTCCACTATCAGTTGTAGAGCCATGTACAGGCTTGGATACCAAGGGCAGGCGATTGCCTTACTAGGGTGCGGATATGGATTTTGAGTACCCACCCCAAGCCGATACCTACCGCACAAAAGTGCGTTCGTTTCTCGATGCCAACCTTCCGAAAGATTGGAAGGGCATCGGTGCATTGAATCATGCTGCGGCAGCAGAGTGGACTGAAGAGTGGCGCAAGAAATTGTACTCAGAAGGTCTTCTAGCAATCACTTGGCCGAAGGAGTACGGCGGACAAGGCTTGTCACATATTGAGTCTCTTGTTCTCGCAGAAGAGTTCGCACGTGCGGGTGTTCCTGCAGGTGGACCAAACGATGGTTTCGGAATTGGCATGTTGGGTAACACGATCATCGCTGTTGGTACGGAAGAGCAGAAGCGCCACTATTTGCCGCGCGCATTGTCTGGTGAAGATCGCTGGTGCCAGGGATACAGCGAGCCTGCAGCAGGTAGCGACTTAGGAAACCTTGGTTGCCGTGCGGTACTCGACGGTGATGAATGGGTTATCAATGGTCAGAAAATCTGGACATCAGGTGGTCATCTCGCTAACTACATTTTCGTATTGGCTCGTACATCGCCAGACGATGTAAAACACCGCGGCATTACTTTCCTTCTCGTTGACATGCGTCAAAAAGGTGTAGAGATTCGTCCCATCAAGATGATGTCTGGTGATTCAGAGTTCAACGAAGTGTTCTTTACCGATGCACGTTGTCCAAAAGAAAATGTCGTGGGAGAAGTCAATGGTGGCTGGATGGTCGCGATGACGCTTCTCGGCAACGAGCGTGGCGCTGGCGCAGTTGTTAGCAGCATCTCGTTCCGTGGCGAACTCGACAAGCTGAATGCATTGGCGCAAGAAAAGGGTCTAACAAAAGATCCGCACATTCGTCAACGTCTGGCTCAAGCACACATCAAAGTGGAGATCATGCGTTTCCTTGGGTACCGCACACTCACAGCATTTATGAGTGGCAACCAGCCCGGACCTGAAGCTTCAATTGGCAAGTTGTGGTGGAGTGAATATCACAAGGAAGTCACTGAATTGGCTGTCGAAATTCTCGGTGCTGATGCGCTTGTACCTGTTGGCCAAACACCACATACTGCGTTCACTACCGATTCGCCGGGTTCACCAAACGACAGTGCGAACTGGGTGGGCGTGTTCTTGAATGCTCGTGCCGGAACGATTTATGCCGGTACAAGCCAGGTGCAACGTGGAATTGTTGGCGAACAAGTTCTTGGTCTTCCAAAGGAACCTCGTGCAGACGGTGGTCCTTGGAAGAGCATTCCTGGCCACGGCTGATATTCGTCAATCAACGCAATGCGCCAGTACAAGTAGTTATTTAACGACAATTTGCAATGTGCGAGTCGCCGCGGACTTCTTGCTCGGCTTATAACGAATCGACAAAGTGATCGCCTTCTTTTTGCTGAATTTAAAACTTGAACCAGATTTAGTGATGCCGTTCTTAGCGCTGGTCGCAATCTTGATGGTGCCAAATCTCTTTGCCTGAAAAACTCCTGCCGCCTTCAGAATTGCAGTGGTGGACACTTTGGAGCCGCGCTTCACCGTCAGGATGCGTGACATGGACATCGTCGGTACAGAGAAGGTAATTCCTGTTGTGACAACTTGTAGGCCATCACCAACGGGAATGTACGTGGTTGTTGGAACCACAGCACTGTCGGTTGAGGAAGTTGTGCGCTTCACAGGGAGAGTAGTGAGGTTTGCCTGGGCCGGGGTGAGACCAAATGAATTCATTAGATATGGTGCAGGAAAAAATGCACGGAATGTTGAGCGATTCAAAATCGGTTCAGTGTTTTTCACAACGGTGGATATTGTGGATCCCCAATCTTGATTCGGTGGAGAACCAGCGCAGATACTGGGGCTCCAGGGGCATGATCTTGGTGTGCTAACTGTCTCATATTCATCCATTTGAAAATGGGGTCCTGCAATTTTTAGCTGTGCAGCACCTGTGAGACGGTCTGTTGAAGCGAGTCCGAAGACAGAAGCATCAGTGTCCATAAAGCCACCAAAGCTTGCGGGGTCAAACACGTTCACTATGCAGCCACTGCCGTCTGCACTACGAACACAACCGTCCAATAGATCATCTGGCGGTACTACGGAGTTACGGAAACCAGGAAGCAAGAATGCAACAAGCCTATTTGCTGATGCATACGTAGCCTTCTCGCCGATATCACATAATTCGATTGCTGGCGACCAGCCCGCGCAACTACTCGCTCCGACGCCGTAATTCTGAGTAAGAGTCGGTTTGACCACGATTGTTGCAATATCTCGCACGCCAGGTGCTGCTGGAGTGAAGGATTGAATTGCGCCATTTGAAATCACAGTGCCCACGCGCGCCGTTGGATCTTCGCCGGGCTGACGACGGAAATTAATCGTGACCTCGCCAAGTACTTGGTATCCAGTGGGTTTGGCCGAGATTCCACCTTTTGGATACACCACCATGTATGGCGCCTCGCATGAAGTAGCGGTGGTCTCCAGGAAACGACACGGAGTGGAGTACACGCCTCCGGCGATTGTGTAGTCGGCTGTCATCTGAGATGTTACTTGGGTGAGTTGAACACCATCGACGAAGACTGAGTCGATACAGCCTTTGGACTGGTCAGTGGAACAAAAACCAAGTCCCTTGTTAGTGGCCAGTGTCGTGTTGAAGATGTAGACCGTCTTGGTGGCCGCTTGAACAGGAGACACTGAAGTAAAACAAGTGGCAATTGCGACAAAAGCGGCAACAGTGAAAAGGGAAATACGACGCATCTCATTAGGTTACATGGAGTTTTACGCATGAATAGATTGCGTTCGATTCATGGTTGAGATGCGGTCAGTTATAGGGTTTTCTTGGAAACCAAGGAGGCCCCCATGGCAACACCAGATGTGCATACAGATTTTAAGACAGTTGTTAACGAACGCCGCAGTATTCGTGGTTACAAACCAATTCCGGTTCCACGTGAACTCATTGAGGAAGTCATTGAGATTGCAAAACGCGCGCCGTCATCCATGAACACCCAGCCGTGGCATTTCCATGTTGTAACAGGTGAACCACTGGAAATGATTCGTAAGGGAAATACTGAACGCATGATGTCAGGGTCTCGCGTCGACCGAGAAATCAAATTGAATCACGGGTACGAAGGACCACACCGAGATCGCCAAGTGGAAATTGCCGTTCAGTTGTTTGAAGCAATGGGAATTGAACGCGATGATAAAGCACGTCGGCAAGATTGGGTCATGCGAGGCTTTCGCCAGTTCGATGCACCAGTGTCCATTGTGATCACGGTTGATAAGGCACTTGAACATGACACCATCGCTCATTTCGATTGTGGCGCTGCGACATATGGGTTGGTGCTTGCTGCATGCTCAAAGGGTCTTGGTTCTGTTATCAACGGTCAGGGCATCATGCAGTCGCAGGTCGTACGTGAACATGCGAATATCCCCGAAGACCAGGTCATCATGACGTGTGTTGCAATGGGTTTCCCCGACGAGTCGTTTGTGGCCAACGATGTTCGTTCCCGTCGTGCACCTAATAACTCTGTCGCTTCTTTTGTTGGTTTCGACTAGCACCTCGCCTGCCAAGCGCAATAGAACTTTGCCTAGTATGTGATACATGGCAGTTGCTCTCGACACTCGTGCGCGGATTCTTGATGCCACGATTGAGCTCCTTGCCTCAGGTGGAGAATCTGCGGTTCGTCTGGCTTTAGTTGCAGAAGCCTTAGATATTTCTGAACCATCGATTTATCATCATTTCAAGAATCGAAGCGAGTTAATTACTGAGGCATACAGCGAGTGGTATTGGCGTTGTCTCAAACTTGAAGTACCAGTTGAGAACATCATGATGCTTGTCGACACGAAAGAGGACTACCTGCGTGCGGTGTTGAAGTCAATGTCGTGGAGTTACAAGTCCGACCGAATTGAAACTCGTTCCATTCGCACCAGTGTGTTGGGTGCTGCGCAAACAAATCCTGAGCTGCGCGAGAAGATCAATGCAGTTAATGAAAAATTCCTCACGAGCCTTGCGGATGCATTGATAACTGCGCAGCAAAAGGGTTGGGTGCGTACTGATCTCGATCCAATGGCGACGGCATATTGGTTGCACGGCCAAATCAATGGCCGTGTTGTTGCAGAAATGGATCCGGGCGTTGTCGATCTTGAGAAATGGGATGCAGTTTCGTACGAAGTAGTGCGACATCTACTCGCCTGAGAAGTGCACAATGCCTAACTAGAGCCCAATGTGCATGAGCCTGTAATCTGAGGTCACTATGAAAGAAGGACAATATGACTCGTCTTGGATATCAAATCCCTAACTTTACTTATCCATCTGGAACAAATATCTTTCAGTCGGTTGTCAAACAAGCACAAGCTGCAGAAGCAGCCGGGTTCGACCGCGTCTTTGTGATGGACCACTTTTACCAACTGCCAGGAATTGGAACTCCTGAAGAGCCAATGCTCGAGTGTTACACCATGCTTTCGGCCATTGCGCAGCACACTAAGTCGGTACGTCTGTCATCGCTTGTTACTGGAAACACCTATCGCAACCCCACATTGTTAGCAAAAACTGTAACGGCTCTCGATCACGTATCAGGTGGTCGAGCATCATTAGGAATCGGTGCCGGATGGTTTGAATTAGAACACGATTCGCTGGGGTATGAATTCGGAACCTTTACTGATCGATTCGAAAAATTAGAAGAGGCACTTCGAATAATTAAGCCCATGTTGAGCAGCGAGAAAGTGTCGTTTAGTGGCAAGCACTATTCTGTTACCGATGCAGTGAACTCTCCTGCGCCAATCTCTCAGATTCCCATCATGATTGGCGGAAGTGGTGAGAAGAAAACATTGCGCATGGTTGCCCAATACGCAAATGAATCAAATTTGTCGCGAGGCACTGCGCAAGAGATTCCGCAAAAGCTCGATGCATTGGCCGCACACTGTGAACGTTTGGGTCGTAACCGGGCAGAAATCAAAGTGACGAAAATGGTGATGTGCTGTGTAGCGCCAACCATGGAAGAAGCTCAAGCAGATGTGAAAGCGTTGTCCGGAGCAAAAAATTGGACCGACGAAGTAATGCAGATGCTGCCGCACATGCTTATTTTTGGTGACCCCGACACAGTGGGGGAGAAGTTACAAGAACTTATGAGCACGGGCATTGATGGACTCACAATCAACTTGCCAGTGAACGGCCATAACACAGATCGCATTGGATTGCTTGGTCAAGTTGCTAACGCAGCGATTGGTTAGTTGATACTCAGAGCGATGAGATGTTCTGGTTCAGTTGAATCAGAAGCACGATGATTGCTGCTGACACTGTGAGTACGCCGCCGATAAACACTTATGTGCGGCTCAGGAATTCCGTAATCCACTCGGCAAAGTCTGAAGTACGACCCTCGAAGCGTTGAAGCTCATCTCCAGTCAAGATGATTTTCACACCTTCATTGGTGCGCTGTAAGACAGCAGGAAAGTTCCCGGCAAGTGCAAGCATGACATCATTCGGGGCATCGTCTCGATGAAAGAGGCGAAAGGGAACACTGAGCGAATCAGCACATTGATTCCATTCAGACTTTTTAGTGAAGAGACCGTGTGTGAGTTCGCACAACGAACAATGCGTCATACCCAGCCGAGCACCTACCCAGTAAGACACCTCTCCCAACAATGTGGCGTCAGCGTCGTAGACCCCTATGAGTTCTGTGATGTTAGAAGTCATGAATTGAAAGCGTACTTTTGGCTGTAGACGGAAATAGAGCCGGCAAGAGAACTCTCTCACCGGCTCTATTCATTCGTTGTTATTTAGAGTGATGCAACATCTACTGATGCAGGCACAAGAACTGCATCAATGACGTGGATGACACCATTGGATGCTGGTACATCGGTTGCGGTCACATTTGAGGTGTTGACTTTGACGCCACCATCTGTTGTTATGGCGAAAGTAGAACCTTCAAGAGTGGCAACGTCACCTGCGGCAACATCAGCGGCCATGACCATGGCCGGAACCACGTGATAGGTGAGGATCTTTGTGAGAACTTCCTTGTTCTCTGGAAGGAGAAGCTTTTCGAGGAGTCCTGCAGGAAGAGCTTCGAACGCAGCGTTTGTCGGTGCGAAAACTGTGAATGGTCCGGCTCCTGAAAGTGCTTCACCGAGTCCAGCTGCTGTTATTGCAGCAACAAGTGTTGAGAAGTCTTCGTTGCCTTGCGCGACTTCAACGATGGTGCCCGCTTCAGTAACCATTTCGGTGTCGTCACCTGCAGCGACAGTGGTGTCGGACGATGACTCATCTGCACCACACGCAGACAACAACAGAACGGATGCCGCAGCTATAGCGATAATTGTTTTTTTCATGTTTTCACTCCTGTGAATTTGGTAGCCGAACCCAGTGGCCAGCCCCCTCAAGATAATCCACGTTTAGGGGGGATTTTCGTCGCCATACAGAAGTCACATTGCCTCAATATCTGCGCAAATTGCTTGAATCTGGCCATTTGTGTGGATTTTGCACCGAATTCCCCGCTGCCTCTGGAAAGAGTGCCAATACGAGAAGGGTGACGCTTCTGCCAAATGAGCAGTCGCTCATTACGATAGAGAAATGGAGTTGTCATGACGAACGCGGTGTTTACGGCACGCAACACAGCGTTAGTGGCACTCGGAGCAGTTGACGCCCCCCAAGAGGTCACATCGGCTTGGATCGACGAGCAATTAGCCGAGACGTATGCCACATGCGGAGTTCGGCCTGGACTCCTAGAAAAAGTCGCCGGGATTCACAGTCGACGTTGGTGGCCCGAGGGCACCACATTCGACCAAGTAGCGGCCGAAGCCGGACGTGTCGCTCTAAAAAATTCTGGGGTGAGCGCATCAGATATTGATGTTCTTATCAGCACATCTGTCTGCAAGCACCACCTTGAACCATCCTTGGCGTCGTCAGTGCATCACCAGCTGGGATTGCCGTCATCAGCAATGAACTTTGATCTTGCAAATGCATGTTTAGGTTTCATCAATGCCATTTGGCTCGCATCGCAACTAATTGATTCTGGTCAAGTGCGCTATGTCCTCATTGTTGACGGAGAGGGAAGTCGTTACACGCAGGAAGAGACAATTCGTCGCCTTCAAATGCCTGGTACTACTGCCGAGGATATTTTTGCTGAATTTGCATCTCTCACTCTCGGCTCGGGTGCTGTGGCTGCAGTGTTGGGACCAGCAGATTTAGGCGGTCACCGCATTGTGGGGGGAGTGTCGCGTGCAGCAACAGAGCACCATGAACTATGCATTGGCTCGCTCGATAAAATGACAACAGATACGGCGGGCCTATTGCAAAATGGAATTGCTCTTGCACATGATTGTTTCACTGAAGCTGAACAACACGAAAAATGGCTACAGAGTATTGATTGGTACATCTTGCATCAAGTAAGCAAAGTACACACTGAAAGTGTGTGTGCACGTCTTGGAATTGATCTAGAGAAAGTTCCTGTCTCGTATCCCTCATTAGGAAATGTGGGGCCTGCTGCTATTCCACTCACCATGGCGCACAATCAACACCTCTTTGGTGCAGGCGACAATATTTTGTGCATGGGAATTGGGTCAGGTTTGAATGTCAGCTTTGTTGAATTGCAATGGTGACAGAAGTTTCGCAACTACCTGAAATTGAATCTTCGTGGGTGCGCACCTACAACGTTGATCGAGATGGCATTGCTGAGAGTTTTTCGGTTCTTGAAGTCGGACCATTGGAACCGCGCGGAACAATTGTGTGTGTTCATGGCAATCCCACATGGTCATTCATGTGGCGCAATTTTGTTCGCGAACTAAGTACACAGTGGCGTGTCATTGCTATCGATCAATTAGGTATGGGTTTTTCGAGTCGGTCAGGAAAGTCACGTACGCTTGCCACACGCATCGAAGATCTAGACGCTTTGCTCGCAGCAGCCAAGGTGGATGGGCCTGTCATATTGATGGCACACGACTGGGGTGGACCTGTTGCTATTGGTTGGGCAACACAGCATGCAGAGCGCGTGGAAAAACTGGTGTTATTTAACACAGGTACTCAGATTCCTACATCGGGAATACCAGGACTCATTCAGGTCTCGAACACTCCAATTTTGCGCAATGCGATTTGTGCTTGGACTAAAGCATTCATTACTGGCGCTGTGGTTACAACTGGTGGAATCACGCGCAGTATTCGCAAGGCGTATTATGCGCCGTATAAATCCTCACGTCGTCGTCGGGCTATCGGGCAGTTTGTTGCAGATATTCCCACTTCTGAAAACCATGTCACTGCACCTGTGCTGCAGGAATTAGCAATTCGAGCCAGAACACTTGTTGTTCCCACGTTATTGATGTGGGGAGTACGTGATTTTGTCTTTCACACTGGGGTACTGGCTGATGTACAACGCACTTTTCCCCACGCCCAGACCATCACGTTAGATACGGGTCATCTTTCGCCCGAACATCAAGACGCACCGCGTTTAGTGCGTGAATGGTTATCGGCATCTGGTGAGCCCACAACTGGTGGTCAACCTCGCGGCAGTGCAGATCTCAATGATGCGGTGCGCCGACGAGCCAAAGCAACTCCCGATGCAGTTGCAGTTTTTGATGCCAATGAAAAAATCACAACCACATGGCGCGAACTCGAGGCACTCATTGTGCATTGTCGTGGACATCTTGTCGATGGTGGTGTGGGTGCTGGCGATCGGGTGGCGATTCTTGCTCCATTCACAGCCCGAACAATTGCCTTTATATATGCATGTTGGGCCGAAGGGGTTGTTCCTGTTGTGGCAGACCCAGGTTTGGGTATCAGCAACATGCGACGCGCGCTACGCGAGAGCCGACCTACATTTGTGGTGACTATTCGAGCCACTCGTATCGCAGCACGAGTACTGCATCTTGCGCATCGGGCAAAAAGACTTGATCTCACTGCGATGACACAACTAAGTCGGCACACCATCTCTGAATGGAACAGCATTTCTGATTCTGAAATAGCTGCTGTGTTGTATACCTCTGGTGCCACCGGGCCAGCAAAAGGTGTGGTATACACGCATGGTCAGCTTTGCGCTCTAGCTGCGGCTATTCAAGAACAGTTTTCTATTACGGATGACGACGGTATTGCGGCTGCGTACATTCCTTTTGCTTTGTACGGGCCTGCATGGGGAGTATCGGTGGGGCTACCGAAGATCAATGTGATCGCTCCGGGGAAACTATCAACAGAACATTTACGAGAAGCACTCGATGGAGTAAGTGGAACAATTCTTTTTGCAGCTCCGGCACCGTTGCGCAATGTCATTAAAGATGGTGCACGGTTCCCCAATGTGCGTTGTGTGATGTCGGCAGGTGCACCAGTGAGTGATGTGTTATTGCGTGAAGTTGCACAATCATTTCCTGATGCAGAACTTTTTAGTCCCTATGGGATGACAGAGATGTTAATTATCACTGATGGAATTCGTGATTCTTCAACAAGTAGTCGCGGAGTGCCTGTGGGCCAACCATTGCCTGGTGTTGATGTGGTGGTGTTCCCATTCGGTTGTGTTTCAACTGATGCTCTAGAGCCAGTTGCCACGGGCGCAACGGGTGAAATTTTTGTGACAGGTCCATGGTTGTCGGTGGGTTATGACCAGCATTGGGCACGTAATAGAGAGGCGCGTGTGCAATATGAAGGGCGTGAATGGCATCGCACCGGAGATGTTGGACATGTGCAAGACGGCTTGTTCGTGGAAGGCCGCATTGCACATGTGATTGATATTGCTGGCACACAAGTGACCCCAGTGCCTATTGAGCAATCAGTCGAGGAGGTCCTCCCTGGCGTCACCGCAGCAGCAGTGGGCGTGAAAACTGATGGACTCGATGCTCTGGTTGTCGTGTTGTGTGATGGAAGTACGACTGGCGTGGCAGATATTGCAGTACAAAATGCAGTGCGTGGTATTGCACCACAAGTTGCATCGGTTCTGTACAAGAAAACTCTCCCAGTGGATCGACGCCATAATTCCAAGATTGATCGAACTGCATTGAGTGCGTGGGCAACTTCCCAATTGGGCAAGTGATGCGCGTACTTGTTACTGGGGCAACTTCAATGATTGGTGCATGCACAGTGCGAGAGCTGCTGCGACGTGGTCACGAAGTGCACGTGATGCAGCGTGGTGATTCAGAGCTTCCTGTACAGGTCTTTCGTGGTGATATTCGTGACAGCGATGTAGTGCGCGCCGCAATTCATGGATGTGATGTCGTGATTCACGCTGCAGCAAAAGTTGGTTTAGTCGGATCTTTCCAAGAGTTTTTCGCAACCAATGTGACGGGTACTGAAAACGTCATGAACGCTGCTGCTGATGCGGGGTGTCGGGGAGTGGTGTACGTCTCTTCTCCTTCGGTCTCTTACAGCACAACTCCAGTAGAGGGTGCAGTTTCTCCTCCAGCCATCGACGATGTGATGGGGCATTATTCGCGCACCAAATC
Organism: Actinomycetota bacterium; assembly: GCA_005788815.1. Taxonomy (GTDB): domain Bacteria; phylum Actinomycetota; class Acidimicrobiia; order Acidimicrobiales; family Ilumatobacteraceae; genus UBA2093. The sequence goes on from SYAZ01000015.1 coordinate 50,468, forward strand.
CATCGCAGAACGCGCCGTGCTCAATGACCATCGCTTACCTACTGTTGCATTGCGTCCTCATCTTGTGTGGGGACCAGGTGATGCACAACTTGTTGGGCGCATTGTGGAACGTGCCCAACAAGGTCGTCTTGTACTGGTGAACAACGGCAATGCAGTTGTGGACTCCACATATATTGACAATGTGGCTGATGCATTAGTTGCTGCCGCAGAACGCGTCGGTGTACAAGAGAATCTTGATGGCCGAGCACTTGTGGTGAGCAATGGTGAGCCACGAACAGTTGCGAGTCTTGTGGAATCCATTTGCACAGCAGCTGGGGTTGCATACGCACCACGATCAGTGAGTTTGCGCGCTGCCGTTGTTCTTGGAGTCATCATGGAAGCAGTGTTCAAGTTGCGCCCGCGTAGCGAGTCACCACTCACAAAGTTCACTGCCTACCAATTAGGCATCTCACATTGGTTTGATATTTCAGAAACCATGGAGTTATTGGAGTGGGCACCTCGCATCAGCCTTGATGAAGGTTTCGCTCGCTTAGCGAACTCTTATGATTCTTGATCGTTCGTGGGTTTGTCGCCTTTAGCGGCGAACTACACACCCTGTGAGCGACAAGCGTCGCTGCACCAACGAACGTTCTCCCAATCCCGCTCCCACTTTTTGCGCCACTCAAATGGTCGACCACAGGCTGCACAAATTTTCGGTTTGTGACCATTCTTGGTTTTCGCAACACGAGCCATAGGAAAAATATAGAGCCAGTGAGGAGCTTCGAGAAGCGCGCTCCGAAAGCCCTCAAATCTGTCCGAAATGGGCTGTAGCCCTGCGACCTTGCTATCGGAATGAAAGTTTCTGGTTTGGGTGAACTATCATGAAAAACGGATGTATTCGGCTCCCTCAGCGAGTTTCGCTCTGGGTTTCGTTCCTTCCGCGCCTTTAGGAGGCGGAGCGAAAGTCCGCAGACCTTGTGTGACAGCACCAAGGGATTTCGCCAGTTACGCGTTTCGTCGATTTCAGTTACGGACGAACGACCTCGACATTACGTTCGCAATTAAGTGTTTTTTGTGGCAACGGATTCTTAATCAGGATAAATGCTTTGCAAGGTACTCTGCATAGTGTTATAGTTCAGGTGTGAGGGAAACCACCGAAAAAAGTCAGCTTTTAAAGGGTGTTCTTGACCTACTTGTATTGGCGGCGCTGAGCGAGGGCGATGGATACGGATATGACGTCGTCCGCCGCCTTCGAGATGGTGGGCTACAAGAGGTGGCCGAGGCGTCGGTATATGGCACGCTCCGCCGTTTATTTTCCGATGGGTTTCTCTCTAGTTACGTCGTCCCGTCCGATGAGGGCCCTCACCGTAAGTACTACGCGATCACAAATCGTGGCAACGAACATCTCGTAAAACTCTCAACAAGTTGGAACGAGTTTTCCGATGCAGTTCAGCAAATTCTCATGTCACGGTCAAAGCAACAGAAGAAAGAGATGTAGAGCCATGAATAACGAAGAAAATTCGATTCGTGAAATCACACGATTTGTTACCGAAGTTCGCGCATTGCTTCAACATCTTGAGTCAGAACTTGTTACTGAATTGACTAGTGATCTTGAAGCAAATATTTCGTTGTCTGTTGCTGATGGTGAGCAGATTCCCAATGCACATGATTATGTGCAAGAACTTCTCAGCGCAGCGGGTCTTGAAGTTCCATCGATACATAAAAGATCGCGGTATTCACTTCTTGAGAGGCGGGTGGCCCAACAACTTCGGGGGCTTGCTCCGATGTGGTGGCTCTTGCGTGCGTTTATCGCGGTGGTAGTGGTATCTGCAATCAGTGGAGGTATCAGTACTTCTCGTATCTCTCGGTTTCCATTGCTTCGCGTATTAGGAAGTCCATGGACAGGGTTCGTTCTGTTTGTTTTATTGCTCTGGGGATCGGTGTATCTCGGTCGAAAGCAGATGCCCAAGCGCTCGAGAACATACGAGATTCTTGGAGGTATTTTTATTGTCTTAGGAATTGCGTTGACGTATCTCGTCGCCGACAGAAATTATGAACAGTCACATGACTGGCTTTCTCGACGAGATGAATTTTGTACATCAGTCAATTCAAATTGGCGATCTGATGCAGTTGAGGATCTGCCAAATTTTACTCAACTGCCAAATGTGGTGGGGATGGTGGCGCCAGAAGCGGAGGATGTCATCTTTAATTGGAGTGACGGCAGAGTAGGAATGCTGCTTACCCAAGACGGTGGCGGACCATTGCCTGATTATGAAAGTGCTTTGGTTAGTCGCCAAGGTTCGCCACAAATGCAATTTGGAATGTGTGGCTCCTCAATTTTTGTTCCGGTCTGGATTGAGCGAGGGCGAGACGTAAGTTCACAAACATCGGTACCACAGCAGATTCCATTGGTTCCAACATCTTTGCCCGCTGAAGAGCAGATGTATGTCATCCAAGAAGGCGATTCACCTCGGAGTATCGCCGATCAATTCGATATTTCGGTAGCTGAACTACTTGAGTTCAACGGCTGGAAAACTGAGGCACAGTTTCCCTATCCGGGATCAGAAATCAGGATTCCTCGCACTACCAGTGACAACTGAGGTGTTTTGCCAAGCGGGTACTAGCCTTACTAACGCGTTGGTTTGGCTCTCCGGGCGAGTTTCGCTTTGGGTTCCGTTCCGCCTCCGCGCCTTTAGCTCAGTTGGTAGAGCAACGGACTTTTAATCCGCAGGTCCTGGGTTCGAGCCCCAGAGGGCGCACTGAGTATTGAAAACTGCCAGATTTAACCTGAGCAACCTTGAGCAACCTCATCAGATGCACTAATTTTCTGTGTAGTTCGTCTTTTGAGGAGTTCCATGAAACACATCACACGCACCCTTGCTCTCGCCGGCTTATTGGTAGTGACGTCATTGCCAGCGATGTCTGGTATCGCACAAGCAGCCGCGACTGTGACCATCACGGGAAAGACACCAACTAACTACACCGTTTTAATGGTGGGCAAAAATGGAAACTCCACTGCTGTAAAAGGCGGGAAATTCAAACTAAAGGTATCTGCAAGTACTGCAAAGGGCGCGTCGTTGCATCTTGTGTCATCTAATGGCACCTATTCAGGTCCAGTTGTTCTGAAATATGACAAGAAGAAAAAATCGGGAAATACATTGTTGTCTGGAAAATCCGGTGATGTCGGATCCATTGCGATGAAGACGGGTTACTCAGTTGCAGCTGCGAAGAAGACCACCGCAATCTCAACATCCACAAAGATTCCTGTCTCTACTGCTGGAAAGCCAAGTGGTGCCGGTCGAATGGGAATTCCAACTTCAACGCAGGCAAAAGCAGTCCGAACATTTGGAGTGTCGAAGTGGGCTGATGGAGATGCACCTAACGGAGCCGACACTGACAAAGACGGCTTACCCAACACCCTTGATATCGATGACGATAACGACGGAAAAATAGACTTAGTTGATGACAGCAATCCATCTAAAGCAATTACTACAGGTTCTCTGCTTTTCTTGGACATCTCAAAAACAATTAATTTGCATGCAGGTATGAACGAGACCTCTATGCAAGCTGCAATTGATTCAATTTTCAAGTCGAACAACAATTTTTGGCTCGGACTTGGCCTCAACACAGGATCTCAAGAAGCACCAGATGGAATTCACATTTCATGTGCAGCCGATGTGTTGTGGTGTGCACCAAGCTCACCTGCAACGTTATTTGGTACCGGTACAAACGGTGCTGCTGAGAAGTGGGTTGATAAGAAAGCTGACGGCTTCGGATTATCGTTGCCTAAAGGCAACGGTCCAAACTGTGACACAACAAGTTCACCAATGCTTGGTGGAATGTGTGGTGGTCCAAGCACAAACTTCAACCGTCAATTCATCCCACAACTTCCTAGCGCCGACGTAAAGCCTGGAAGTTTGTTCACAATGAATTTCACGAAAGGAGGCTCGATAGCTAAGAGTGTGGCTGGCAGTCTTTCGCCCTATTTTGCAAGTGTTCCTGCGTTAAAGGAGATCACTGCTGGTGGTCAAGTGAAAAACATTGACTATTCATTAAAGGCAGTAAATGGCAGTGGCGGAGCATCGGGCACGCAAGGTAACCCAATTGTTGTACCCGCTAGCAATAAGACAATCACACTGACCTTCTGGCGTCCTCAGAGGTCAGGAGTGGATGTTGCGGGTGAAGGCAAATACGTTGACATGGGAAGCCTTCGATACGGCTTCTATGTCGGAGTTAATCGAATCTGTGATTCAGGTGCAATGACGCCCGTGTCGTCCACTCTCCTGAGCAGTGCGGGTAGTCAAGAGTTTGCGCACACGCCACTGCTTGACACAGCCAAGGATTCGATTCCTAACGCAAGCAACACCTTATCGTTCACTGTCGATCTTTCGAAATGTGAAGGTGGAACAGCTCCCACCATTGGTTCATCTGCGCAGATGGTGACACTGATTGCATCGTCACCTGGAAATGCGGGAATTAAGGCCTACCAAGACTTCTACGTCAAAGTGCAGTGACCAGCCCTCGGGGCGTACTCTGTAAGTAAACGCAGGGAGGCTGGGCATGCAACAACTGATTCGCTCACATCGTGTTGGTGACATAGTCACACTCACGTTGAGTAACCCAGCAAAACGTAATGCGTTGTCGCTCGATGTGTTGCTTGCTCTGACAACCGCTTTTGATGACATTGGTCGCTCTGATGCACGTGGAGTCATTCTTGCTGCCGAAGGTCCAGTGTTTTCTGCCGGCCATAACTTCAGCGAAATGAAGGGTGCGTCTGAAGCTGATGCACTTCACCTATTTACTGTGTGTTCGCAATTGATGCAGACCATGCATTCCATTCCTCAACCGATAGTTGCGCGTGTACATGCATTGGCAACTGCAGCAGGATGTCAATTAGTTGCCACGTGTGATCTAGCCGTCGCTTCAGAATCTGCGGGTTTTGCAATTCCTGGCGGCAAAGGCGGACTGTTCTGTCACACACCCCTGGTAGCCGTTGCACGGTCACTACCACCAAAACGTGCATTAGAAATGGCGATGACAGGTGATGTCATCAGCGCTCAGACTGCATTGGAGTGGGGACTCATTAATGAAGTTGTTGCTGATGACGAACTCGAGGTAGCAACACTTGCTCTTATAGAACGTGCGTGTAGGGGTTCTCGTGAAAGCAAAGGCATTGGCAAGATGGCCTACTACCGACAAATAAGAATGAATGAATCAGACGCCTATGCATTTGCTTCAGCAGTAATGGCCGAAGCTGTTGTGTCAGAAGTGGCACAAGAAGGAATTAATGCATTCCTTGAGAAGCGTCCACCAGATTTTGGTGGTAGGTAGTAGTTATGAGTCTTGTGGTTCCCCCAGCATCAATCGTCGAGGTTGAACTTGCTGTACAAGGGATGACTTGTGGCGCCTGTGCCGCAAAGATTGAGAAAGAACTCAATCACATACCCGGTATTGAAGCAGCCGTGAATTATGCAACGGAAACTGCAATGGTTGCGTACGACGGCGACTCTGTGTCTCAGTTGGCAGTCATCTCTGCCATTACCAAGATTGGCTACTCAGCGCACGTGCTTGATGATCAACCATTCGATGACGATCTTGAAGCCCGTTTGCGTTCTGCACTTATCCGCTTAATAATTTCCATCGTATTCACAGTTCCGGTTGTGCTCATTTCTATGGTGATGCCATGGCAATTCCATAATTGGCAGTGGTGGGCGATGGTTCTGTCCGCCCCGGTAGTCACTTGGGGAGCATGGCCATTTCATAAAGCGGCAGTGAAAAATGCGTTGCACGGCACAACCACAATGGACACACTCATCAGTGTTGGAGTTATTGCTGCAACAGCATGGAGTGTGTGGGCTGTTGTTTGGGGCGACGCAATCATGTCTTCTGCTCACAACGGAATGACAATGGACCAGAGCAGTTCCTCGCATGTCTATTTCGAAGTTGGTGCAACTGTTACCGCATTCATTCTCATCGGGCGCTATTTAGAAATGCGTGCAAAGCATTCAGCAGGCGATGCGCTTCGGTCATTGCTTGCTCTTGGCGCCAAATACGCCACAGTCCTGCGTGATGGCGAAGAGGTATCTATTCCTGCTTCAGTGGTTCGCGAAGGCGACATAGTGGTTGTGAGGCCTGGTGAGAAAATTGCGGCAGACGGCGTAGTGACAGACGGTTCATCCAGTGTGGACATGAGCATGGTTACCGGCGAGAGTGTCCCTGTTGATGTCACTGCGGGAGACGCAGTTACATCGGCCACAGTGAACATGAATGGCCGACTATTGGTGCGCGCAACACGAGTAGGCGCCGAAACAACTTTTGCGCGTATGGCCAAACTTGTGCGCGATGCACAAGCAACGAAAGCACCTGTGCAAAGGTTCGCAGACAAAGTCAGCAGTGTGTTTGTCCCCGTGGTTTTTGCTATTAGTGCTGGAACATTTGGTGTTTGGATGTATTTGGACGGTGACATCGCAAAAGCATTTACAGCAGCAGTTGCAGTGCTTATCATCGCTTGCCCGTGCGCACTTGGCTTAGCCACACCCACTGCACTCATGGTGGGAAGTGGACGTGCTGCTCAGATGGGAATTGTGATCAAAGGTATCGATGTTCTACAAAGCACACGGCGCATTGACACAGTTGTTCTTGATAAAACCGGAACTGTTACGACTGGTGTGATGTCGTTAGTTGATGTTGTCTGCGTTGATGGCGTGACACGCAATGATGCTCTCACGTTTGCAGGTGCCGTAGAGAAAAGCAGTGAGCATCCCATCGCGCGAGCAATTGTGCGCACCGCGGAAGAAGAAGTAGGCACGCTGCCTGCTTTAGATGATTTTGAATCGTTGCCCGGCGTCGGCGCTACCGGGCGCATTGGCGGAACCATTGTCGCGGTTGGTCGTGAAGAAATGTTTCGGGAGCGGTTAGTGATTTTGCCGAAGATGATTCGTGAGGCATTAGCAACATCTAGAGAAGATGGCCACACCGCCGTCATAGTGACATGGGACGGACAAGCAAAGGCTGTGTTGGCACTTGCTGATCAGCCGAAGCCAACAAGTGCCGAAGCTATTGCTTCATTGAAACTGATGGGGCTCGCACCCATCTTGTTAACAGGTGATAACCCCACTACTGCTCGTGCGATTGCTGAATCAGTTGGTATCGATACTGATGAGCATCATTTGTATGCGGGTGTTATGCCTGAGGACAAAGTTGCGGTGGTGCGTGATTTGCAAGAACGTGGATACGCCGTGGCAATGGTTGGTGATGGTGTCAATGATGCTGCCGCTCTTGCTCAGGCTGACGTAGGTATTGCGATGGGTGGCGGCACAGATGTTGCAATGCAAGCTAGCGACCTCACTATTGTTAATGGAGATTTACGGTCGGTACCAGATGCAATTCGGCTCTCGCGGGCAACATTGCGCACCATTCGCACCAATGTGTTTTGGGCATTTGCGTACAACGTCGCAGCAATTCCTTTGGCTGCTTCTGGTCGTCTAAACCCAATGTGGGCTGGCCTTGCAATGGCTTCCTCCTCAGTTTTTGTAGTCACCAATAGTTTGCGACTTCGTCGCGTGAAGTTGCATCGGTAACTTTTCGAACCACTATTGATGTGCATCTGTTAGTGCATCAATGACTGCGTCGATGGCATATCGCCGATGATTGCGAATTGTTCTCGGTGCGACACCACGTGCATGTGCAATTTCAACTCCACGCACGCCTGATCCCAGAAGTGTGAGCAGTTCAATGTCGTCCTGGTGAACTCCCAGTTCAGCTGCGTATGCGAGTACATCGTCTAACTCCATGTCTGATGCTCCGATATCTGTTGTGTCCACAATGCCCGACAGCACCTCGGAACCGACTTGGGCTTCTTCTACGCGGCGAAGCCGTGTGTGCCGTACAAAGGCAAAGTATTCGGTATCTCGAACAAGGTTGGATGCAATTTTTGATGTTCGTCGCTCGGATGGAAATTCCCGAATCACAATCCAGGCATGAGCGAAAACCTCAATGAGGGCAGCGTTTATGCCGCCACTAAAGATGCGTCCACGACGACGTGCAATTGCAACGAGCGATGGAAAGATTCTGTGTAAGACAACTCTCGCCGCAATGTCGTCTGTGTGTGCTTGACGAACGAGGTGCCATAAGAATGTGTCGCCTGCTGTGTCGTCTAGTTCTGATCCGAAACCTGAGAGCGTCAAGAGTTGGTCGAGGTGGGTGATGGGATGGGGCAGGAAATCCCATGTGTTGACGTGACGCAGAGTTGAGGGCCGGCGACAAAGTCGTGCCCACTCGTCCACAATCTGGCGTGCAGTGCCATTGGCAACTGTTGTCCAAACAAGGGGATTATCGGATATTGGTGCATTGGGTGTGGTCTGTGACATGGCGAGCACTGTGCAAACAAGGGTTTGTCGCAGGTGGGCTCGCAGGTCTCACCCAATGTCTCACCTGGCGAAATTTCTTGGTCGAGAGGGCACGACACAGTGGGCAATACTGAAGGGATGCGCATCACACTTCCGTCTGGCACCTCAGCCGAGATTGTTCATCACGATTCACCCCGTATGGGTCTCGTGGTAGCCCCGGACATTTTTGGCTTGCGCCCCTTGTATGACGACATGGTGCAACAGTTTTCAAGCGATTGGCAGATGTCGGTGTGTGCGGTGGATCCATTTCCTGGCTTAGAACTAGGTCCAGAAATTGATCCGCGATTCGCAGCAGTGCCTTCACTGAATGATGAAGTGAATTTGCGCGACCTCTTAGAAGCAGCCGATGCACTACAAACTCCGATAGTGGGACTGATTGGGTTTTGTATGGGTGGCATGTATTGCTTTAAAGCCGCACGTAGCGAACGCTTTTTTCGTATCGCCAGCTTTTACGGAATGATTACTTTGCCTGAGGCATGGCGAAGCCGATCACAAGGTGAGCCACTCGGAATGTTGTTATCTGGCTATGCAGAAAATGTGCTGGCAATTGTTGGTGGACAAGATCACTACACACCAATTGTTGACATTGATCAATTGCGATCCACTGGCGCACAAGTGGTGTTGTATCCCGAAGCAGAACACGGTTTTGCACACGATGCATCACGCCCAGCACACAGGCCTGAAGATGCTGCAGATGCATACGCTCGTGCGAAAGATTGGTTGCTCAGCGCAACACTGTGAATTACAGAGCGCGTTGCTCTAGTTTTGCGCGATCTAAAATTCGGTACGAACGATCATGCTGTTCCAGCCACCGCAGTTTGATGAAACTAGCGATTGCTTTGTTGACGCGCTCACGTGACGCGCCAACCATGCCGGCAAGTTCTTCTTGTGTCACGGGAAGCATGAATTCATCTTTGCCACCGGACAGATCAACAAGACGCTTCGCAGTTCTACCTGTGACGTCGAGAAACACACTGTCGGCTAATGCTTGGTCCATCGCACGTAAACGACGACTCAACATACGTACGACGTTCCACATGAGTGAAGTTGATGCATTGAGTTGATCGAGAACAGATGTGTATGGAATCTCGAGCACTGTTGACGTTTCAAGTGCGCGAGCTCCTGCGGAACGAGTGCTCTTGTCGAGCATGCCCATTTCACCAAACAGGTCGCCTTCTTCCATGAGTGCAATCACGCTCTCACGATGATCGAACGGGCGGTTACCCAAAGCAATGGCGATGCGACCAGTGAGCACTACATAGATGGAATCGGGGTCATCGCCGGCCTCAAAGAGGACATCGCCTCGTACTAGGTTGCGTATCTTTCCTGATGCTGCAACGTCTGCCAGCATTGATGCTGGAGCGTCTGCGAAGAATTCTGTGTCTGCGAGAACCTGTTCGTGTGCCATAACAATCTCACGGTACTACCCTGCGAGCATGGCTGAAAATGAGACCGTATGGACAATCGTGGTGGCGGCGGGCTCGGGGCTCCGTTTTGGGAGTGCCAAACAGTTTGAGACCATTGGGGGCAAGCGCATTGTGGACTGGGCGACGAATGAGGCAGCCGAGCATTCAGTGGGTGTCATCGTGGTGTTGCCTAAAGGTGAAGCCACTTCACCAGGGCAAGTAGAAGGCGGGGCGACGCGCTCAGAGTCCGTGCGCCGTGGCCTTGCAGCGGTTCCTGCCGACGCCACCATCGTGTGTGTTCATGATGCAGCGCGACCTTTTGCGAGCCCTGCAATTTTTCAACGCGTGATCTCTGCTGTTGTTGACGGCGCAGATGCCGCTGTTCCAGGTATTGCCGTGACCGACACAATTAAGCAAGTGAATGAATCTGAAGTGGTAGTTGCGACACCGCGCCGTGAAACATTGCGCGCGGTACAGACGCCGCAAGCATTCCGTGCTTCATCCTTACGACGTGCACATGAAAATGGTGGCGAAGGTACAGACGACGCCACCTTGATTGAAAAAATCGGTGGAGAAGTTGTTGTCGTTGAGGGTGAAGTAGTCAATCGAAAAATCACAACTCCTGAAGATCTTGAATGGGCAGTCATTCATGCGGAGCGAATGTTGAAAGGTGAAATCTGATGGTTGACATACGTGTCGGACAAGGTTTTGATGTTCACCGTTTTTCAGATACACCAATCGAAGGTCGTGTTCTCATTCTCGGCGGTGTCGCATTTCCAGGAGAACCAGTTCTTGTAGGTCATAGTGATGCAGATGTCATTGCACATGCTGCTGCCGATGCATTGCTTGGCGCAGCTGGTCTTGGAGACATTGGTCAGCATTACCCCGACACCGATCCAGCATGGAAAGGCGCTAACTCTCTTGCAATTTTGAAAGATGTCGCAGCCAAAATCACGGCACTTGGATGGCGCGTCGGCAATATTGATTGCAGTGTTGTGTGTGAATCACCACGTATCGCGCCCGTTCGTGATGAAATGGTGTCGTTACTTTCTGCTGCAGCCGGCGCACCCGTGTCTGTCAAAGGTCGACGTGCCGAGGGTCTTGGCGCAATCGGTCGTGGCGAAGGAATCGCCTGTTTCTCTTCAGCAATCATCATCAAGGAGTCGTGACCATGGCGCCACGCAAATCATCAAAACCAAAAGTAAATACCGGTAAGCCAGGTCGTCCTGCAGGCGGTCGCAATACTGGCAGTCGATCACGTAGTGACGAACCAAAAGGGCCATCATCACGCAGTGGCGCTGCATCCTCGCGCGGAGTTGTTTCGCGAAGCAAAGGTGCAGGCGCAGGCGGAGCATCACGAGTGGGTGCTCCCCGTGACGGTGCACCGCGTCCGCAAGCTCGTCGTGGCGCGCCACAACCTGGTGCACGTCGCGGAGAATCTCCACGTCGCAATGCGCCAGTTGCAAAAGGTTTAGGTGGCGAACAAATTGAAGGCCGTCAGGCTGTGCGTGAATTACTCATTGGTCAACGTCGCAAAGTTCGTGAAATTTGGATTGCTGCAGATATTGACCCAGCACCAATTCTTGAAGACATCGAACAGATTGCCGATGCGCAACGAGTCACTGTGCTTGAAGTGCCACGCCGCAAATTAGAAGAGACTGCACGAAGCGAAGCACCGCAAGGCATCATTGCTTTTGCTGCGCCACTTGAAGAAGCAGATTTTGCTGCACTGTTGCGTCCACGTAATGGAGTGGCACCATTCCTTGTAGCTGTCGATGGCGTGACAGACCCCGGCAACCTTGGCGCGTTACTTCGTTGTTGTGATGGCGCCGGCGTTACTGGCGTGTTGCTACCAAAGCATCGCGCCGTGCATGTCACCCCCACGGTGGCAAAGGCATCGGCTGGGGCAATCGAGCATGTGCCCATGGCCTTGGTCTCTGGTCTTCCCACCGCTATCCAACAGATGCGCGACAAAGGCATTTGGGTCGTCGGTCTTGATGATTCAAGCGACAACACATTGTTTGAGATCGGCAAATTGGCCAATGAGGGCATCTGCCTCGTGCTGGGGTCCGAAGGGGCTGGCCTGTCACGCCTTGTGCGGGACCGTTGCGACGCCATTGTGGGCATCCCCATGCTTGGCCAGGTCTCGTCTCTCAACGTTTCAGCGGCGGCTGCCTTGGCAACGTATGAAGTCACCCGTGTCCGAATGGCCGAGCGCGCCTAGGCTGTACCTCCTCGCCGGGTTAGCTCAGTGGTAGAGCAACGCACTTGTAATGCGTAGGTCGTGGGTTCAATCCCCACACCCGGCTCCATATGGCTCTTTGTGGCCACACTTCGTGGAAATCCTTTATTCCGTAGGGGTTGGAGAGGTGTCATGCCCCTTGTTCTACCTAGCCACTACCGTGTGCATGTCTCCTTGATTGCGAAAGAGGACTTTTCATTATGAACCAACAACGATCTCGCGGCTCGCGCCCATCACTCCCATCACCAAGCACTGGCACTCTCGGGGTTGCTGTAGCTGTCGTGGCTTTGCTCCTCGGTTTCCTCATCTTGCGTGATGTGCGTGCCTCCAGCACCACGAACGGCGCCGTGCCCACATCTGCTGCGCCCACGCCCGGTGAAGGCTCTATCGACCCTTCGGTTACGTCAACCACACTTCCGCTAGATGTCAACGGATTCAAGATTCAAGTGGCTAACGCTTCTGGCATCGCTGGCAGTGCAGGTGTGATGACTGGCAATCTGCAAGATCAGGGTTACAAGGTATTGCCTGCAAAGAACGTGGCCGCCGGAACAGCTAAGCGCAAGACAACAGGCGTGTTCTACCTTGCTGGTTGTGAAGCAGCTGCACAAAAGATGGCTGGCGTTCTTGGCGGAACAGTAGAAGTTGCTGTCATGCCAGTACCAGTGCCCCTTGAAGACGGAACACTGGGCGATGCCTGCATTCTGATCTTGTTGGGAACCGATCTCTCTGGCAAGCCATTGCCAAGTGTTGGTACCGATGCTGGTGGTGCTGCAACCACCACAGTGCCACCTGCGGGCTGAGCTACTTCGTCTGCAAATACAAGCGCGTGGCGTCCTCAACGCAACGCAACACTTGTTGCATAGATAATTCTGCGCCGAACTGCGCAGTGAGATTCATTACGTCAATGTCTGCGTAACTAGACATTTCTATGTCAACGTCGCCTGCAATAACAGCCATTTTTGTTTTGGAGTTTTGAGCGTACTGATACACGCTGCCCACAACTTTTCCATCGAAACTTGTTTCGTCGAGAAGGCCTTCACCAGTAATGACTAGATCGGTAGCGCGTATCGCGTCGTAGAACTCCACCTCTTCGGCAACGATGTCAAACCCGGGCATCAATGTTGCACCGAGTGCTGCAAGTGCGCCGGCTAGTCCACCCGCGGCTCCAGACCCGAGAATGTTATTCACGGCGATGCCATATTCAGATTCGTACATTTGGGCTAACCGTTCTAGCCGGCCTGTCAACATGGTGACTTGAGATTTGCTCGCACCTTTTTGTGGTGCAAAAACTTTCGCAGCATCAATGAAGTAGGTGTCTACATCGCACGCCACAAGAAATTCCACAGCACGCAGACGAGCAGGAGTGCTAATGGCACGCAATGCACCTAGGCCACCATCGGTTGTTGCAGAACCACCGAGACATACAATGATTTTCTTGGCGCCTTCGTTAAGTGCTTTGTCAATGAGTTCACCAGTGCCTTGAGTGGTCGCATCCAGTGGATTGTTGTTGTCTGACCCACCTGCAAGCGTGAGCCCAGATGCGCGCGCCATCTCGATAACCGCAACACCACGGTGAAGGCGCCACTCTGCTTCGACCGCAGTTCCCAACGGCCCCGTGACCACACTGGATCTGTTTGGGCCGCCGAGAACATCAAGAGTTCCCTCACCACCATCGGCCATGGGCATCTCCACGCAGTCGATACCAAGGTCCCAGCAGGCATGACCAATTGCTGCACAGACACTGGCAGCGCTTGCAGTTCCCTTGAATTTGTCTGCTGCTGCAAGTACACGCACGAGGACACCCTAGGTCGGACATAGGGTTGAGACATGAGCAAATTGACTAACTGCGACGCAACAGAACAAGCCGCCATGGTGGCGCGAGGGGAAGTGTCTGCACGAGAACTCGTTGATGCGGCTATTCAGCAGGCACACGCTGTGAACGGTGATATCAACGCCATCATTCACCCGCGATTTGAAAAAGCACAACAGGAAGCATCGGGCACATTGCCACAAGGTGCATTCACTGGTGTGCCGTTAGTGCTGAAAGACCTAGGTGCGCCACTTGCTGGTGAGCCGCACCACATGGGAACACGTTTTCTGAAAGAAGCTGGCTACACAGCTCTGTCAAACAGTTACCTCACAGATCGTTTTCTTCGCGCCGGCTTTGTTGTGATCGGTCGCACCAATACACCTGAATTTGGAAACACCATCACCACTGAACCTTTGTCGTATGGTCCATCGCGTAATCCGTGGAATCTTGAACATTCAACTGGTGGTTCAAGCGGTGGGTCTGCCGCAAGTGTTGCCGCACACATTGTTCCTGTGGGTCATGCAAATGACGGCGGCGGTTCTATTCGTGTGCCAGCCAGCGAATGCGGCCTTGTTGGGCTAAAGCCATCGCGTGGTCGTGTGAGCAAAGGTCCCGACATGGGTGAAACATGGATGGGCGCGACGATTGACGGTTGTGTTACTCGCACTGTGCGCGACACTGCTGCGGTACTTGATGTCATCAGTGGATACGAGTCAGGCGACCCGTACACAGCACCACCATTCGTGCGACCACTTGTGCAAGAAGTGGGAGTGGATCCTGGTTCATTGCGCATTGGCATTCTTGATCATCCATTGTTTGAGTATCAAATGCGCAATCAGGAATCAAGTGAGTCTGTTGCGCACGTTGCAAAGGTCTTAACTTCACTCGGACACCGTGTTGATGTGTCATATCCAAATGCATTAGCCGAAGAAGAGTTCGCAGGAAAGTTCACAGCGATAGTTGCAGCGTGGACACACAATGATGTCTCTGCGTTTGAGCGAATGTTTGGTCGTGCCATTGGCGAAAATGATTTGGAGCCCGACAACATTCGAATGCGCGAGATGGGTCGTGCAGTCACTGCAGAGATGTATTTGTCGAACATGACATGGCTACACGCATGGTGTCGTCGTGTTGTTCAGTGGTGGGAACCAATTGATGATTCTGAACCGTATGACATTTTGCTGACGCCAACACTCGCTGGGCCTCCACCACGTATTGGTCATCTCAGTGGCCCACAAGGTGGACATCACTTGAGAGAGATCATGGCGTACACCTCGCAATTCAATCTCACGGGTCAGCCGGCAATTAGTTTGCCGTTGCACTGGTCTAAGTCCGGTTTGCCGATGGGTGTGCAATTCGTGGGCGCACCGTTTCGTGAAGACATTCTGGTGCGACTTGCTGCACAACTTGAAGAAGCAATGCCGTGGGTTGATCGCGTTGCTCCTGTGGTGGCGAATCACTAGTCATTCGGTAGGGTTTTCGTATGGCCGTTACCGTTCGAATCCCCACCACCATGCGTCCCATCTCTGGCGGTGCATCCACCGTTGAGGTGGAAGGAACAACCTTGCGTGAAGTGCTCACAGCACTGAATGCTGCCCACGGCGGTTTCGACGAGCGCCTCTATGACGGCGAAGGCGAACTGCACAAGTTCGTCAATATCTTCGTCTCGGACGACGACGTGCGCTACCTGCAGGGCCTTGAAACCCCTGTGAACAACGGAGACACGGTCTCTATCATCCCAGCGGTTGCTGGCGGGCTCTAGCCCCAATTCCAGTCCCTCACTGGGCCCCAATTTCCCTGCATTGACCACCACCAGGTGTGCCGTTAGCAGTCTCAACGGTAGAGTGCTAGCGGTCAGGTTCGCCCCGGTGCGAGCCCCCAGTAACAGGCAAAACCCCATTTTCGGAGGAAATCCCCATGGCAAAGCTCATTGCATTTGATGAAGAGGCCCGTCGCGGTCTCGAGGCAGGCATGAACAAGTTGGCAGACGCAGTGCGCGTCACGCTCGGACCAAAGGGTCGCAACGTTGTTCTTGCAAAACAGTGGGGTGCACCCACCATCACAAACGACGGCGTCTCAATCGCCAAAGAAATCGATCTTGAAGATCCGTACGAGCGCATTGGTGCTGAATTGGTGAAAGAAGTCGCCAAGAAGACCGACGATGTTGCTGGTGACGGAACCACAACCGCCACAGTTCTTGCATGGACAATGGTGCGCGAGGGATTGCGCAACGTTGCTGCTGGTGCAAACCCAATGTCATTGAAGAAGGGCATCGAAGCTGCAGTTGCTGCCGCTATTGAAAGCATTCGTGCATTGGCAAAAGAAGTCGATTCAAAAGAGCAGATCGCACAAGTTGCATCTATCTCTGCTGCAGACCCAGAAATCGGTCGCATGATTTCAGAGGCAATCGACAAGGTTGGCAAAGACGGTGTTATCACTGTTGAAGAGAGCCAGACATTCGGCATGGAGATGGATCTTGTTGAAGGTATGCGCTTCGACAAGGGTTACATTTCGCCTTACTTCGTTACAGACACAGACCGCATGGAAGCATCTCTCGACGATGCATACATCCTGCTTGTCTCAGGCAAGATCACAAATGTTCGTGACATGTTGCCTGTACTTGAAAAAGTGATGCAGAGTGGAAAAGCTCTCATCATCATCGCTGAAGATATTGAGGGCGAAGCATTGGCCACACTTGTTGTGAACAAGATTCGCGGAACATTCAAGAGCGTTGCAGTCAAGGCTCCTGGTGTTGGTGATCGTCGTAAAGCAATGTTGCAAGACATCGCAATCCTTACAGGTGGCCAGGTCATCAGCGAGGAAGTTGGTCTTAAACTTGAGAACGCGACTCTCGACCTCCTTGGACGCGCAAAGAAAGTGCTCATCACCAAAGATGAGACCACCATCATTGAAGGCGCCGGCCCAGAAGCAGACATCAAGGGACGTATCAGCCAGATCAAAACCGAAATCGAGAACACAGATTCCGATTACGACCGCGCGAAGTTGCAAGAGCGCCTTGCCAAGTTGTCCGGCGGAGTTGCTGTCCTCAAGGTGGGCGCTGCTACTGAAGTTGAACTGAAGGAAAAGAAGCATCGTATTGAAGACGCTGTCAGCACTACAAAGGCTGCCATCGAAGAAGGTGTTGTGCCTGGCGGTGGCGTTGCGTTGCTTCGTGCACAAGACGCTGTCAACAAAATTGCAGACACACTTGCTGGCGACGAACAAACCGGTGCTCGCATGGTTGCTCGTTCGCTCGAAGGCCCATTGAAGCAGATCGCTGAAAATGCTGGCATGGAAGGCGGAGTCGTTGTGGCCAAGGTGAAGAGCCTGAAGGGCAATGAAGGTCTGAACGCTGCAACTGGTGAATACGAAGACCTCGTGAAGTTGGGTGTGATCGACGCTGCAAAGGTGACGCGCTCTGCATTGCAGAACGCTGCATCAATTGCTGCATTGTTCCTCACCACCGAGTGTGTCATTGCCGACAAGCCTGAAGATGCTTCACATGCTGGCCATGACCATGGCGGCATGGGCGACTTCTAGTCGTTCAATTCTTTATCGTCGATGTCGCGGCCTCTCGCACTAATTAGTTGCGCAGAGGCGCGTCATCACGACACAGACTTACCACTCATTATCCGCGGTCTTCAAGATCGCGGGATAGTGGCAGAGGTTGTTGACTGGGAAAACCCTGAAGCAGATTGGTCGAGATTCGCTGCGGCGATTATTCGCTCTCCATGGGATTATCACCGTCACTACGAGAAGTTCCTGTCGTGGCTTGATCATGTGTCAGAACAGACAGCATTGTTCAATAGCGCTGCCATTGTGAAATGGAATACCGATAAGACGTACTTGGCCGAACTTGTCGACGCTGGTATTCCAGTGATTCCAACAACGTATGTGCGTGGTGCTGAAGATTTAGTGCTGATCACTAATGAGGGAATGCTCGAGAACGACATTGTTGTGAAGCCAACAGTCAGTGCAGGTTCTAACAACACTGAGCGCCATCTTGAATCTCCAGTGAAGGCAGCTGCACATCTCGGTTCTCTCATTGATGCTGGAAAAGTTGCAATGGTGCAGCCATATCAAAGATTCATCGACGAACGCGGTGAGACCGGCATGTTGTATTTCAATGGTGAATACAGTCACGCGTTTAGAAAAGGCGCCATCTTGGCATCTGGCGGCAATGTGAAAAATGGCCTATACACAGAAGAAGACATCACGCCGCGTGACGCTTCTGCTCAGGAACGCGAATTGGGTGATCAAGTTATTGACTTCATCACGCGGAAGTTCTCCCAGAAGCCTTTATATGCGCGTGTCGACGCTGTGCGGGGTGCTCAGGGTGTGCCAGTAGTGATGGAAGTAGAACTTGCTGAACCTTCGTTGTATGTCCATTTAGACCACGATGCGCCTGCTCGGTTTGCATCAGCAGTCGTCGCTGCCACTCGTAAATCGGTAGGTTAGAAATATGAGCGAACCAATGTCCCCCTCGGTTGGCCTTGCGGTCATCCACTTGTTCTGCAAGCCATTTCCAAATTTCGATGGCGAAGCGTTGGTGAACGCGGTGAAAGCTGCGGAAAACAATGGCGTCAGTGTTGTGTCTGTTTCCATGTTGGGTCATAAAGCAGATCTGGCTTTCATGGGTGTTGCAGCCGACATGCGTCAACTGAAGGCACTGCAGACCGGTATTCAGCATGCGGGTCTAGAAATAGTAGATAGCTACGTATCGCTCACTGAAGTTTCTGAGTACGCAAAAGGCATGCCACAGGAAATGTTAAATGCTCGTTTGTACCCGCAACTACCGCCGGCCGGAAAAAATGCGTGGTGCTTCTATCCAATGTCAAAGCGCAGAGATCCGGAACAGAACTGGTTCACTCTTGAGTTCGATAAGCGTAAAGAACTGATGGAAGAACACGGCAAGAGCGGTCGAACATTTGCAGGACGAGTCATTCAGATGGTTACAGGATCTGCTGGCCTTGATGATTTCGAATGGGGAGTCACACTATTTGGTGTGCACCCCGACGACCTAAAAGAGGTGGTGTACACAATGCGCTTCGATGAAGCATCTGCTGTGTATGCAGACTTCGGCGCGTTCTATGTCGGAATGGTTACTCCGGTAGAAGAACTGATTCACCACATTTAGAGTTCGATGTTCACGGTGGTTGGACCATCGTTGACAAGCGACACTTGCATGTAGGTGCGGAAAACGCCAGTCTGTACTGACGCACCAAGGGCTTGTAGTTCCTTTACGACTAGGTCCACCAATGGCTCTGCATATTCTGGTTTAGCAGCAGCGGTCCAGGTAGGACGTCGACCAGAGTTTGTCTCGCCATACAACGTGAATTGACTCACCACGAGAATGGATTGCGTCGTATCTGCAATAGACAAATTCATCACGCCGGCTTCGTCTTCCATAATGCGCAGATGCCAAATCTTTTCGGCCATCTTTTTGGCTAGCGCGTCAGTGTCGGTATGTGTAATTCCAATCAATACCAAAAGCCCTTTATCAATCTGACCAGATCGAACTGTTGCACCATCTACTTCGGCGTCAACTGACGCACTGAGAACTCGTTGTATTAGTGCGCGCATAGTTTCAGAGTAGTGGAGCACCTGGCAGGTAATTGCTACGGTTGGGCTGTGCCTGAGTTGTCAACAATCTTCGCGTTCTGCGTTGCCACGGTTGCTCTATTGCTTATTCCAGGCCCGGCAGTGTTGTACATCCTGAACCGCAGTATCGCTGATGGTCGACGTGTTGGTTTAGCCGCAGTCGCTGGTCTTGAAGTGGGCGATGCGATTCAGGTCACTTTTGCTGCGGTGGGACTCAGTGCCGTGCTTGCGGCATCTGCAACATTGTTCAACATTGTGAAATGGGCCGGAGTTGTCTATTTGGTCTACACGGGAGTTCGTACTCTTCTGAAAGTTCCCACTGCTGTTGATGCTGATCAGGCTGCGGTGACAACACAGCAAGCATTCCGTCAAGGAATCATTGTGAACGCATTGAATCCAAAAACAGCACTGTTCTTCTTGTCAATCTTTCCGCAGTTTGTAGACACGAACGCAACTCATGCGAGCTTGCAGTCTCTATTTCTAGGAGTCATCTTTGTCGTATTGGCCACAATCTTCAATGGCTCGTACTCGCTAATGGCAAGTGGATTGCGCCATTTACTCCTACGCGGTAAGACATTGCCGTTCATTCAACGCTATGTTTCAGGCATGCTTTTTGTGGGTCTTGGTGCATTAGCCGCAACCGCTGGGAGAACTAAATGAGTTCAGTATCTGCACTTGTGCAAGAAGCAAAAGATTTCATTCGTGATAACTGGAGCAAAGGCATAGACCTTGCTGAGTGGCGCGAAAAAGTAGTCGATGCAAAATGGGCCGCACTTCGTTGGCCCGTAGATTCGTATGGCCGTGGTTTGAACGACGAAGAAGCCGAAGCGGTGGAAGCTGTCTTTTCAGAAGCGGGAATCTCTGGCCCTGGTCAAGACAAATTCAATCTGTGGGCAGGAACGCTGGTGGGGTTTGGTACCGAAGAACTCAAGCAGCAATACGTGCGTCGATTGTTACTTGACGAGGTAGCGATGTGTTTGCTCTATAGCGAACCAGGTGCAGGTTCAGACTTGGCTGGCATTCGTACCACCGCTGTGCGAGATGGTGACGAGTGGGTGATCAATGGTCAGAAGGTATGGACGTCGGGCGCCAAGGGTGCAGACATTGGCATGTTGATTGCGCGCACCGACTGGGACCAACCAAAGCACCGCGGTATTTCATTTTTCTATTTCCCCATGAAGCAACCGGGTGTCGAAGTGCGACCATTACGCCAAGCCACTGGTGATTCGCGATTCAACGAAGTATTCATTACCGATGCACGCGTACCGCACGCCAACTTGTTGGGTGACTTAAACAAAGGTTGGTGGGTCTTGCAATCCGCTCTTGCATATGAGCGCGCAGCGATGGGTATTTCGAGACGTGGTCCTCGCGGCCCCGGTGGCGCGACATCGGCAGCCCACGGAAGTATCCCAAGTCCAGACTTGTCGCTTGTGAAAGTCGCACAACAGGCGGGTAAATCAAACGATCATGTGATTCGACAAAAACTTGCTCGTTTGTATTGCATGCGTTTAGTGAATGATTGGAACGGCGACAGGGCAAAAGCTGTGAGTGAAGCGGGTGGGTCTTCACCGTTGGCTTCGTTTGGCAAGTTGGCTATGTCGGGCATTTTGCATTACGCCGGCCACTTACACAGTGAACTATTGGGAGCAGAAGGCGCACTTGACGGCGATGCGAATCCATCTGCACGTGATGCAAACTATTCGCATCTCAATGCATACTTCACATCAATCGGTGGTGGCACGGATCAGATTCAGCGCAACATCATTGGTGAAATGATTTTGGGGTTGCCGAAAGAGCCTCAGTTGGACCGTGAGATGCCGTTTCGTGAAGTGCCGGCAACTGCGCGCAAGTAATTAGTCGCGTGCCATGGTGGCACGACTCTCACCGTGGAAGTCCAATACTTGATCATTGTCGAGATTGATTTCCACTTTGGTGAGATGCCCTGTGAATACAAACGGAGATTCGTAATCGCTCACCGGTGTTCCGCGGTCTAGTCCAATGTCAAGACCCGACCATGAGATCAAAATCCAGAAGATGTTGTTAGTAGTCATAGTTCCGACCACAACATCATCAATGAACATAGTGAGTGTGCCCTCGTTACCGACTCGTTTCATACGTACACCAACAGTGTGTGCCCCTGGTGTAATTGGGCGATCTGATTTCAACATCTGGTGACTTCCACCGATGTTGAGATCGTGTTCGAGATGACCGTCGCGAATAAAAAGGCTGTAGCCACTAGTGAGGTCACCGTGGGAAACTAAAACACCCTCACAGCCTTCTGTGGGAACATCAATGAAAGCAGAGATGGTGTACGAGCGGCTACGTAAGTCCGGTGCCACGTCTGATGGCAAGTGGCCCATTCCTTTCCAGAAAGTGAAGTTGGTGCGTTGACCGGTGTGACGCTCTGCATTTTCTGCAAAGCGAGGAGCGAAGCGATCGTCTAGAGGCAATACAGAATGCTTGTCTGCTTCTTTCCACCACATTTCAATCATGGACGCGAGGCGTTCTGGTTCGGCTTGTGCAAGGTCATGGCACTCGTTGAAATCTTCATTGAGGTTGTACAACTCCCACGTGTCGTTCTCAAACGGCGTACCCATCTGGTGAAACGCAACTGCTTTCCAACCGTCTAACCACAAACCTCTGTGACCGAACATTTCGAAATATTGGGGTCCACGTTCCACGAGTGCTTGTGCATTGCCAATTAGCGGAGCAAAGGATTCGCCTTCAATAGGCATTTGTGGAATGCCATTGATATGTGAAGGAGCTTCAAGACCCAACATGTCGAGAATGGTTGGTGCAAGATCGATTGCATGACAGAAGTTGTGCCGCAGCCCACCTTGGTCTGGTACGACACCGGGCCAAGCCAATACGAACGGATCGCGAATACCACCTGAGTGAGTGTTTTGCTTATAACGCTTCAGTGGGGTGTTGGCAGCCATTGCCCAACCCCATGGAAAGTTGCTGTGGGTATCTGGGCCACCAATGTCGCCGACTTTGGCAATCTTTTCTTCAATGGTTTCGGGGATCAGGTTGAAAGGCCCCATTGCATTGATGAAACCCCACGGGCCACCTTCTTGGCTTGCTCCGTTGTCGCTCATCACCATGATGACGGTGTTGTCAAGTTGACCTGAAACTTCTAACTGCTTAATAACGCGCGCAAGATTTTCATCGAAGTGCTCCAACATTGCGGCGTATGCAGCCATGAGGCGCACGAAGAGCGGCTTTTGTTCGACAGGAATATCTTCCCAAGCAAGAACAAAATCATTACGAGGCGGCAATTGAGTATCTGGAGGTACAAGACCAATCTTGATTTGATTTGCTAATCGACGCTCGCGCGCAGCATCCCATCCGTCGAGGTAATACTGCTCACAACGGTTAATAATGTCGAGTGGTGCTTGGTGCGGTGCATGACATGCACCAGGTGCCAACAACATGAACCACGGAGCATCAGGTGCACCAGCAGTGTGTTCAGCAAGATATGTGATGGCGTTGTCACATAGATCTTCAGTGAGGTGATAGCCAGTCCAGTACGTACCATCGGCGGTGACATGCGTGTTGTCGCGCACAACTTCTGGACTGTACTGGTCTGTCTCTGCATCGAGAAATCCGTAGAAGCGATCGAAGCCACGCGCAAGTGGCCAACCATCAAACGGACCAGTTGGTCCGGTTTCTGTTAACGGAGTGACATGCCATTTACCCACCATGTAGTTGCGGTATCCGTGTGGACGAAGCATCTCGGCCAATGTGCCTGCTTCTTTCGCAATCTTTCCGCGATACCCAGGAAAGCCACTATCGAAGTTGGCTAAGCAACCAACACCAACGGAGTGATGATTACGCCCAGTGTGAAGAGCAGCACGCGTCGTGGAGCACATGGCAGTGGTGTGAAAACCAGAGAAACGAAGCCCGCGTTCTGCAATGGCATCGATGGTGGGAGTTGCGTTTTCTGCTCCGTAACAACCAAAGTCAGCAAAGCCCACATCGTCGAGAAGGACCATCAAGATATTTGGTTTTCCCTTGCCCGAATTGTGTTCGGGAAAGTGTGGAGATGAGTCTGCAAGTGTGCGACCAATAGTTCCTGGAAAATCTTTAGGTTGTGTGGGGTTGAACGTCATCATCGGCTCCGTCTGTGATGTATTCAGCGTACTAGCGAGCCAGCAAGGCTCAGATAATGAGGTGCGTTCAGAACTGAATCAGTTACTGAGACGCAAAACTTCGACCTTGGCGGCGACCATGCTCTGCAGCTGGTTTGCGAAAGTCCGGATCAAGTGAATTGGGGCCCATAGCGGCGATGGCCTCGGCATCACACGTGATGAGATGCACAACGGCGCCCGCCACGCGCAGTTCATCAAGCTCTTCTTCAATGAGTGGAGAAAGACCTGTTGTTTGTGGAGCGATCACGGTTACTTCTGAATGGCCTGCGGCCAAAAATGCATTCGCTCCATTTCGTAAACCACCGTCGTAATACTTCTTGCCGTTGATTGTTACGCATGGCCACACTGACGGCACTGCGCAACTCGAAGCCACTGCATCAACGAGCGCTATTGCGCTATTTACATCCCACGTCACAAACTCACCAGTCACAGCATCGATGGCAGTGAGGATGAGAGGAGTAGACGGCCATTCATGAGAGGGAAGTCTCGTCTCAATGACCGCGCGGCGAATTTCTTCACTGACGGTTGGCGTTTGTAATGCAAGTGTTCCGATACGAATGCGTTGTTCGTCTGTGGTGGTACCACCGGCGGCAAGCTCGCCAAAGATGAGTGCCAATAGTTCCAGATCTAGTTGAGGAGAAATTTCGAAGTGGTTCTCATCAATTTGGCGTGCATATAGGGCGTCCAAACCCTCTCCCGAAAGTATCTGTGCGCCCACGGTGGACCCAGCAGATGTGCCCACCACCAAATCGACTCCGGTGACAACATCGCAACCTGCATCGAGCATGCCCATGAGTACCCCCGTCTCCCAAGCCACACCCGTGACCCCGCCACCTGCAAGTACCAAAGCACGACTCATATCACCATGTTTACTCGGTAAAGAGCGCCGAGGAATTGTTGCGTCTTTGTTTCGTGGTGGTCAGAGGGATTCCTCATTCCATACACTCCAAAATGAGATGACAGACCAGCCACCAGTATCTGAGTTAGAGCCGTATTCCCGTGAGATGTATCTCGCTGTCATTAGTGCTGTACCGAATTGGATGACTGAACGCATCACATCAATCACTCGTTCTGGTGTTGGCGCTGTACCAGCAGATATGGCATCCGAAATGACCGTGGTAGTTGGCCGTGTTGAACACGAAATAGAACGTGCTTTGTTGCAGTTGCTTGTTACTGATGTTGATGAGCAACGACAGAACCCATTACACGTACTACGTAGTTGCGTAGGGCCAGCAACAGAACTAATGCAACGACACTCTGTGCCGATGCCGACGCGCGATGAGTTTGAGACAAGATCTAT
>SYAZ01000016.1 GCA_005788815.1 Actinomycetota bacterium
ATTAGTTGCTCGACCACTAAGCCTGTCTGAGTCCGTAGAAGCCACGGGTATTCCTCGTGCAACATGCCACCGTTTGTTGGCTGCCCTCGAGCACCACGGTGCAGTGCGGCGTAACAACGAAGGTATGTATTGCCTAGGGCCCACTCTTGCTGGACTCGGACGTGGTGCTGCTGTTCAGTTTCCATTCCTGGAACGCGCCAGAGAAATTTCCACAGAGATTCGCGATCGCACCGGTGAAAGCGTGCAGGTGTTTATTGCAGAGACCGATGGACGCCGTTGCGTGATCTCGCTTGAATCACCGAACGGTCTGCGTTGGATTGTTCCCGAAGGATCATTGTTTCCGTTGTCGCGTGGTTCGGCCGGCAAGGTGTTGTCTGCAAAGACTGCACCTGCAAGTTGGGTGGAGTCGGTTGAAGAACGCGTGAAAGGTGTTGCAAGCGTGAGTGCACCAGTTCTCGATGCAGATGGTCACGTTATTGCAGCTATTTCAATCTCTGGCCCACTTGAACGCATGAGCCGTACGCCTGGTGCAAAGTTCGGAACCGTTGTAGTGCGTGGCGCAAAAACCTTGTCTCAGTTTTTCCAGTCGTAGTTGCCCCAGGGTTATCTGTCGTCACACATTGACGGCATGCTTGAAGACCAACCAGAAACCCAGTACATCCTTGCCGACATCAGCGAAATAGCGATTGGTGTCGAAGCAAAGTTGCACACATCGCTTGATTCGTTTGAACTAAGTGGAGCTCGTCTATATGGAGTGAATTGTGCTGGTCGCCCAGCCGATGAACCCAACATGTGTTTCTTGGTGCAACACCTAGATGTGTATGAGTTGCTTGATGCGCCATCATCTGCATTGGCACGAATGTTTGATGCTGCGGCAATTGTCACCACGGGGTGGGCTGCGCCACTCAATGCAGATGGTTCTGTTGATGGTCCACCGAGTCAACATGAGCAACGTCGACGCGTGCGGCTTGTTGTCGTAGTGGCCGATAACGGCGTGGCGAGCGTTCTTCGCTTTGAAGATGAACCAGATGAAGTAGTCACAGACCCAGGTTCTGCAACCGGATCATTAGCTGAAGCCATCAATCGTTTTTGGTTCGACCCACCGGTCACATTGCCCGCCAACTCATGAGGTTGTGCTTGTCTTCACAATGGCGCAAATTGGGTGAGCCACTCCTAGCCTGAGAAGCGTGACTTCCGCGAGCACTACAGATTGGGCACAACGCATTCGGGCACTTGCTGCCGAAAAAGATGCTGTCATTCTTGCGCACAACTATCAGGTGCCAGAGATTCAGGATGTTGCACACCATGTAGGTGACTCGTTGGCTCTCTCTCGAATCGCGGCGACTGTTCCAGAGTCCACCATTATTTTCTGTGGTGTTCACTTCATGGCAGAGACAGCAAAGATTCTGTCGTACGACAAGACCATCATCATTCCCGATGAGCGCGCCGGATGTTCGCTTGCCGAGACAATTACTGCTGATCAATTGCGCGCTTGGAAAGCGGAACACCCTGGTGCAGTTGTTGTGAGTTATGTGAATACCACTGCTGCTGTAAAGGCCGAAACAGATATCTGTTGCACAAGTTCAAATGCAGTCGATGTAGTGAAGTCGATTCCAGTCGACAGACCTGTGCTGTTTTGCCCCGACCAGTTCTTGGGTGCACACGTGCAGAGACAACTGAAGCGCGACAACATGCACATATGGATGGGCGAGTGTCATGTCCACGCAGGTATCAACGGAGCTGAACTAAAAGCAATGGTGGCCGCTGAGCCCGATGCTGAATTGTTTGTTCACCCAGAGTGCGGATGCGCAACGAGCGCTCTGTACTTAGCTAGCGAAGGTGTTGTGCCGACAGAGCGCACACATATTTTGTCTACTGGTGGCATGCTCGAAGCGGCCCGCACAACTACAGCGCGCAAAGTTCTAGTGGCAACAGAGACCGGCATGTTGCACCAACTACGCAAAATAAATGTCACTACTGAGTTCCAGGCTGTGAATAGAGCTGCTGTGTGTAAGTACATGAAGATGATTACGCCAGAAAAACTGGAACACTCGCTTCTCCATGGCACAGACATTGTGGATGTACCGAGAGACATTGCAGACAAAGCACGCCTCTCGGTAGAGCGAATGATTGCCATTGGCACACCGTCTCGTATTGGCGAGTAATTCGTGCCATCTAACAATCGTGTTCCGCGCCAACTGGCCGCACCAGAACCAACATGGACAGTCACCACTGACGTCGTCATCTTGGGTTCTGGCGCTGCAGGCCTTTCTGCTGCTCTTGCGGCGCGCCCAGTGCGAGATGTGGTGCTCATTACAAAAGATGTTCTTGCAGCTGGAAGTACAAGTTGGGCACAAGGCGGTTTGGCCGCTGTATTAGACCCCAATGACTCTATCGAAAACCATGTGCAAGACACTCTTGAAGCTGGCGGTGGTTTATGTGACGAAGCAGCAGTACGCACGCTTGTAAGTGAAGCACCAACGGCAATTCGCTACCTCATGGAACTCGGAGCATCGTTCGACCCTGGTGCGCACGAAGGTGTTGCACTCACACGTGAAGGTGGTCACTCGCATCGACGCATTGTTCACGCTGGTGGCGATCAATCTGGTGCCGAAGTGCAACGCACGCTCGATGAGTCTGTGCGTTTGGCTGGCGTGCAAGTGGTGGAAAAGGCTTTTGGTATCGACCTTGTTATTGGTCATACAAAGAGTGGCGTTCGCGCAGTTGCGGGCGTGAAGGTAGCGATACTCGACAGCAATGGTGGCGTAGAGAGTGTGGGCATTGTGTATGCGCCTGCTGTCATCATCGCAACCGGCGGTTACGGCCAGGTGTATGCAAGTACGTCGAACCCACCTGCAGTGACTGGCGACGGAATTGCACTTGCTTTGCGAGCAGGTGTCGCAGCATCAGATTTAGAGTTCATTCAGTTTCACCCCACCGTGTTGTGGGTAGGTAGCGAAGCAACTGGTCAACAAGCACTCATCAGTGAAGCAGTGCGCGGTGAAGGAGCGATTCTTCTCGATGCAGCAGGTGGACGCGTAATGGCAGGCGTGCACCCGCAAGAAGATCTTGCTCCTCGCGATGTTGTGGCGGCTGCAATTAGTAGACGCATGGCCGAAGCACCAGCAGGTGTGGATGACCATGTGTACCTCGACGCACGACGCATTGAGAACTTTGAAGAAAGATTCCCATCTATTACTGCGTCGTGTCGAAACGTGGGAATAGATCCGGTGACAGAACTCATCCCTGTGTCTCCCGCGGCACACTATGTATGCGGTGGAGTACAAGCCACTCTTGATGGCACCACAAGTTTGCAGGGATTGTTTGTAGTGGGCGAGGCAGCATGTACTGGCGTTCATGGCGCAAATCGATTGGCGTCAAACAGTTTGACTGAAGGCGTTGTTGCTGGCACTCGTGTGGGCCGCGCACTCAGCTGGTCGCTTCCAGAAATTGTGGAATCACAAGAAGTAGAAGCCGATGGGGCATTGATTGACTCGTACCACCGTGCCGCATTGCGAAATGCAATGTCGAAGTATGTAGGTGTATTGCGCACGCCAGATGGTTTAGAAGCAGCTTCTGCAATTTTGCGCACACTGGCAGACAACGCATCGGCGGCCGTTGTACCAACGCGTAAAGCTTTTGAAGCTACAAACATGCTCACTATTGCCACTGCTGTGGTGGCC
>SYAZ01000076.1 GCA_005788815.1 Actinomycetota bacterium
ACTTTGAAGACGATCCTCACCCGTATCGGTGAAGGAACAAAGGTTGTGTTCACCGGAGACACCAGTCAAATAGATGCTCCATACATGGGCGAATCAAACAACGCGCTTGCCGTGTTGATTCATGCATTTGCTAATCAACATTGTTTTGGTCATGTCACTTTGGCATCGTGTGAACGAAGCGAAGTTGCCAGCCTCGCTGCTGAACTCCTCTAGGGGTCATGTCATACTTGCCTAATGGCAGACACACCTGATCAACTCATTCGATCATTTATTTCTCTTCTTGTTGCTCGTGACATTGAATCGGCAGCCACCATGGTGAGTACAGATTTTGAATACGACAATGTCCCAATGGGCAAGGCGTTTGGACCTCAAGGCCTACGTGACACTCTCACCGGATTCTTCGGAATGTGTACAGAAATCGATTGGGAAATTCTTCGTCAGACTTCTACCGGCTCGGTGCAGAACGGAACAGTCTTGAATGAACGTGAAGATCGTTTTGAAATACATGGCCGTTGGGTCACATTGCCAGTTGCCGGCATCTTCGAAGTGCGCGACGGACTCATCACTTTGTGGCGTGATTACTTTGACAAAGCAACATTGCTAGACGCAATGACCCCACCTGCATAGTCATGACACCACATTGGCTCACCCCCGCAATACTCTGAACCACATGAAGAACCCCCAGACTGATGCGCACAACCCATCAATGCGCGACATTTCGTTTGCGGTTGTCGACTTTGAAACCACAGGTGTAGACCCCGAAACCGACCGCATTGTGCAACTCGCTGCAATAGTTGTGAACGGCGAGGGCGAAATAGTTGATTCATTTGACACAGTGGTCAAACCCGAAAGCCCCGCCGAATATATTCACGGCGCCGAACACATTCACGGCATTTCTGAAGCCGACGTACAAGATGGCATGCCTCTCAAAGAAGCTCTCCGAAAACTGTGGTCCATTAGCGAAGGCAACCTCTTCACTGCGCACAACGCTCGCTTCGATCTTGGCTTTCTCCATGCCGAATCTGCTCGTGTCGGCCTTGGTGGCCGTATCCATGACTATGTCGACACTCTTGCACTTGCTCGTAAAACAGACGAAGCGCGCACACGTCGTCATTCGTTAGAAGCGCTTTGTGAGCATTACGGCATAGAGCGAACCGCAGCTCACGAGGCAAAAGCCGATGCCACTGCAACTGCAGAATTACTCATGCACCTCATGAAAGAGATGGGAGTTCAATCTCCCGATCAGGTGTCTGAATTGTTCGCGCGATAACGCGCCAGTACATCTGTCGCAACACGCGACTGCAGCCCAACAAGTTCATCTGGCGATGTCACTGTCACGCCGCCTTCAGCGCGCAGCAACAACCGACCTAGCCAATGTTCACTGTTGGCCACAAGGGTGATCGTAAATGAGCCGTCGGCATGTTCCACAATGTTCTGACACGGATAGGTCTCTACCACCCACGCGGCATTCGCCGCTACGTTTGCGGTGACCACAATGTTGTCTTGTACATCGGCAAACCACACGGGGACTTCTGCACTAACTGGCGCAACCGGCACAAACTCACCTGTTGGCTGTACCTGACGAACGCGATCAACGCGGAAATGACGAGACTCCCCTGACAGGTCGTCGTCGGCCGTGATGTACCAATGCCCACGATCTGTAAACACAGTGCGCACAGTGACGGTACGGACACTCTCTTCGTTTCGTGCTGGGGTCCAATATGTAAGTACTTGACGTTCACCAGAAGTAGAGGCAGCAGTGAGTTCTGCGAGAAATGGCGGAGACTCAATATCGATATCAACAACTCCGTCGCCCAAGACCCGCAACAATTTCTTCTGCGCACTCCTCAATTCACGACCGCGACTAAAACCTGGAAGATCACGAGCAGCAGTTGCAAGCAAAGTAAGCCCAAAAGCTTCAGATGCAGTTAGTTCAAGACGACGATCAAACTGCTTGTTAACACCGACATGTATGTAACCCTCGTCGATGTACAGGTCTGTAAGTTCAAGTGGTGTGTACGGCGGCACCCCACACATTGATGCCATTTCAAGATCTTCAATGAGATCTTCTTCAGATATAGAGAACTGACGAGCCATGTCTGCAATAGAAATACGCTCACGTTCCATCAGCCATGGCAACATACGCAACAAACCGCGTACGCGGTCTTCTGCACTGCGCGGTCCGCGACGGCCACTCATGATGCACCCCCACTCAAACGAACAAGGTCTGCCATGACTTCAGCACGCACCGACTCTGGGCGCAACACAACAGCCCGATCGACCATGGCATATAGCCATGAGCGGAACGCAACGCGGTTACCACACGCAACTTCAACATCGATAGATCCGTCACCGCCGCGAGCGATGATGCAATCTTCACCCATTTCACGAATAACCGCTGGCGCTACACGGCGATCGATACGCACGATAGCTATCTCTGATGCCGCACCTTCAAATTCTTTCGGGTCGCGCTCGTACGCGGTTTCAATACTGAAATCAGCCGGGCGCACAAATGATTCTGCATTGCCCATTGCGATGTCGCCTTCAATGCGATCGACGCGATACGTGACCTGAGCATTGCGTTCTGGATCGAACGCAATGAGATACCAAAATCCGTTACGCGCAACTAAACCATACGGGTGCACCGAACGCTGACGACCGCGATACGAGAAAGTGACGCTACAACGCTTCGCAACGGCAGACCACAATTGTGGCAACACATTTTCTTGTCCGCGAGCATCAACACGCGCCACCGTTGTAGAAGCCACATCGTCAACAGTGCCACCTAGCCACTGCACCGCTTGCTTACCCCACTGCGTTCCGATCTGCACCACTGCTGCTGCTTGTTGAAGTGCAGCAAGTTCATCTTTGGTGAGACCAAAGTTAATGAGGTTGTATTCAGTGCGATCTATTGAATACGCAGTTTTTCCGGCATCGTTGCCCGACAATGTTTGAGTAGTGATGGGCACACCCATGGAACGAAGCGCCCGCTTGTCACGTTCGAATGCGGTGCGACGCGCTTCGCCTTCAGCGCCATATTGACCGACCATGCGATTAGCAATGTCTTCAAGGGTGAGAGGTACAGAGGACTCGGTGAGCAATGCCACCAGATTCATCATTCGTTCTGCAGAGTTCACCTTTGGTCGCATACGCCTCTTTTTCTCAACCGTCACAGGGGGCAGGATAGGGCACTTGTTGCCCCTTCCCATTCACTTCGGCAGAAGTTTTTTTCGAGCGCGCAAATACCACTCCAAAAGAGGGTGTGTCATAGTTTTATTTGCGGACAAAGTGCCTGATTCGAGTTGTGCAGCAACATTGTGAGCAAGCACTTTTCCAAGTTCAACACCCCACTGATCAAAACTATTGACGCCCATCAGCCAACCCTGGACGGCACAGGAATGTTCGTACAAAGCGATGAGAGCACCGATATGTCGAGGCGATAATTCATTCAACATCAGCACTGTGCTTGGTCGATTGCCAGGAAAATTTCTATGCCCCGGAGCATCAAACTTTCCTGCCGCAAGAGCCTCGGCTTGTGCAAACAGGTTTGCATTCAATTGAAGGTGTGCGTTGTCATCGCTACCAGTACTTGCAACAACACCAACGAACTCAACTGGAATGACTTGCGTTCCTTGATGAATCATCTGAAAAAAAGCGTGTTGGCTATCTGTACCGGTTGCACCCCACACAACGGGACTTGTTGGCGCGTCCACCGCAGAGCCGTCAGCATGTACGGACTTACCATTGCTCTCCATCATTAATTGCTGCAGGAATGCAGGCAGAAGTCGCAGGTCGTGACTGTATGGCACTACTGCTACCGATGTTCGCTGCAGTACTGCAGAGTTCAGCCACCACATCAATGCATGCACAACCGCAAGGTTCTGCCCCGCTGGAGTAGTCAGCACATGCGTGTCCATGTCGTGCATACCTTCTAAGAGCGCACCGAAATGATCTTCGCCTATTGCACACAGCACAGAAAACCCAATGACCGACGACAAAGAGAATCGGCCACCCACCCAATCGAAGAAATGCAGACACTGTTTAGCAGGTACGCCCCATTGAGTCGCTGCATCGGGAGCTGCAGTTACCGCCACGAGATGAGGCGCACTATCAATGCCGGCATTCTCAAGCCACACTCGCGCGCGTTGAGCATTCGACATTGTCTCAAGCGTGGTGAATGTCTTTGATGCAATGACAAAAAGTGTTGTGCTTGGCTCAAGAGTGGAGAGACAATCGTCAAGATGCGCCGCGTCAATGTTTGAAACAAAATGAATTCTCGGACCATTGTGATACGGACGTAGTGCTGCATGCGCCATGGCGGGCCCCAGATCACTTCCACCAATTCCAATGTTCACAACGTCAGTAATCATCTGACCTGAAAAGCCTTTTATCGCTCCCCCACGAATATCTCTCGCTAGCTTCTGCGCACGTAGCAATTGCGCCTGTGCCTGATTCGACATCTCACTATTGGTTGATGAGCCGCGCAGAGCAAGGTGGCCCACTGCTCGCTGTTCAGTTGTATTCACGATGGCACCACTGCCCATTGCTGTGAAGCGAGACGCTATTTCTACGCTTTCAGCAGCACTGAGCAATTGTTCAAACAGTTGTTGATTGACATGCTGGCGAGAAAAATCTGCATGGATGCCACACGCATCAAGCACCAACCAATCACGCGCTGCATCGACTGCAAACAATTCGGCAAGAGAACCAACTTGTGCCGAGACCGCTCGCAGGGATTGAAGTACTTCTTTGTTCATCGATTACCTAAACGCAAACTTAGTTGTGTGCAGCTGCTCGAATGAGGTGCAGGTATGCCTGACCTGCTGCCACATGGCGTTCTTGGTCACCGCGCGCACTCATGCGACCCAATCCGGCCAGAACTGAAGCAGTGAGGTCAACGAGCGCACTCACAGAAATGCCAGTCAGAATCTTGTCGGATTCTGCAGCGGTGCTGATCATGTCCACAATGAGTCGTCGAAAATGTGCACCGAATGCATCTGCGCCGCGAGACACCTCGGGATACTTCCGAAGGACTGCCGAGATTCCAGTGATGAAGCCCACAATTTCTGGTGACTCATCACCAAGCCTGCCTACCTCAGCAAAGAGCGCAGTCATTCGACCTTCCAACGTGGGGCTCTGTTCTGACACTCGCTGAAAAACTGTTGAGAAAGACTGTGTGATGGAATCACAGACAGCGATGTACATGTCAGCTTTTGAAGGAAAGTAGTGATACAGCGCTGCGCTCGACACTTGGGCTTTGTCTGCAATGTCTTTGTTTGTGGTGCCTTCAAAACCTTCTGCTGCGAATCGTTCGCATGCGTAACGAAGGATGCGCTCGCGAGTGTCGGAGGAATCCGAGTCTGCAGGTCGACCAAGCTTGCGTTCAGGCGCAGACTGTTTTGCGGGATTGACGACCATCCCTAAACCGTAGACCTATTGACGACGTGAACCGAACGTGGCCCAAGCCAACGGCGCAACACCTGCCACAAGAGCCATCTTGAGGACATCTCCCGCGAGGAATGGGCTTACTCCCATAGAGATTGCATTCTTCGTACCACTGGCTACCGGGATGTTGAGTGAATGGGATAACCACAGCGCACCACAGAGGTAGATGATTGCACTGCCCAACGTCATGGCAGAGAGCGAGGACAGGTAGTTGCGATCATTGCGCTGATCGGCAAACCAACCAACGAGTCCCGACGCAAGAATGAATCCGAAGAAGTATCCGGCCGTAGCGCCCGATGCAGTGCTCCAACCGCTAGCGCCGTTTGCATAAAACGGGAGGCCTACCGCGCCAAGCATCCAGTAGAGCATCTGACTAGCCATGGCCCGTCGCACCCCAAGAGTGGTTCCCACTGCTAACACGGCAAATGTTTGGCCGGTGATTGGAACCGGTGTAAAGCCAAGATGAATCACAATTTGTGCAGCGACCGCAGTGAACAGTGCGCCACCAACAACCAAGGTGACATCTTTAGAGCGCCGATTGTCCATCACGTGTGGAAAAGGAATGAGGTCAGATAACACAGTGGGGAGTGAAGTTGTCATAGGACAAGGCTAGTACCCTGTCTCGTGTGCTTCCCAGAATTCACACCATTCAACAGCAGATGGTTCAATTGTGAAATCCCAGACCAGCAACATCGCTGCAATCGATGTAGGCACCAACAGCATCCACATGGTCGTGGCAAAAATCTCAGGCACTGGTTTTGAAGTGATCACACGCCACAAAGTCACAGCACGTCTCGGTGAGGGAGCCGGTGACATGAAGACACTGAGCGAATCTGCAATGGAACGTGGAGTAACTGCACTTCGACAAATGAAACAAATTGCAGATGTGCACCAAGCTCATATTTTTGCAGTAGCAACTAGCGCTGTTCGAGAAGCAAAGAATTCAAAAGAATTCGTTGCGCGAGTGTCTAAAGAAGCGAAAATTGACGTAGCAGTCATTTCTGGTGTTGAAGAAGCTCGCCTCATTCATCTGGGCGTTTTGCAAGCTCTTCCGCTAGCCGACCAACGATCAATCCTCATAGACATTGGCGGTGGCTCTACCGAAGTAGTTGTGTTTGATCACTCGGACGAACTCTTTGCTCGCAGCTACAAACTCGGAGCAATTCGATTAACCAACCGATTCTTCCCTGAAGGTTCAGTCCATCCTGCTGCTGTTCCTTCGTGTCGCCGATTCATTGAGTCCACTATTGAACCGACAAAGCGCGAGATCAAAAAACTTGGCCACGATACAGCTGTCGTATCTTCTGGCACATCAGAAACTCTTGCTCGCATGTGTTGGTTGCTCACTCACGACGAAGTCCCCCAAGTAATGAACGGCATGAAATTCTCCAGCGCTGACTTACATCAGATAACTAACCTCATCGTTAGAACACCTTCTTCGAAACGCACTGAACTCCCTGGCATGGACTCGGGTCGGGGCGATATTATTGTGGCCGGCGCGCTCATTCTTTCGACGCTTGCGACAGTGCTTGAGATTCAGGAGTTCATCTACTCCGATTATGCGTTGCGTGAAGGAGTTCTCCTCGACGCTGCGCAACGACTTGACCCAGACGTAGACAACGACCTCCACAACGTTGCCATCGAAAGCGCCACCAAACTTTCTCAGCGGTGCGATGAAGACCCCAAACACAGCAAAAACGTGGCGCGCCTCGCGTGCAACGTTTTTGATGAATTGTCTGACCTATACGAAACAAATCTTCATGACCGTTTGTATCTGGAAGCTGCTGCACTGCTCGCCAATGTTGGACTTGTGGTCTCGCACGCGCGTCACCACATTCATTCGTATTACATCATTCGCAATGCTGATTTAGTGGGCTTTACAGATCGCGAAATTGAAATCATTGCTCAAGTTGCTCGTTACCACCGCAAGAGTGAACCCAAATTGCAGCATCAGCAGTTTGCTCAACTTGATGCCGATGATCAAGAAACCGTCAGATTTCTGTCAGGAATTCTACGGATTGCAATTGGCCTCGACCGCACTCACGACGGTCGCACTACATCTGTGAAAATCACACGCAAACAAGACGATCTACAGATTGCAGTCTTGGGCAAACGAGGCACAGACCACGAACTAAATATTTATGCCGCTCACGAACGCAGAGAACTTCTTCAAGATGCGCTTCATTGCACTATTGCGTTAACTACTAAACGCTAGAAACAAAATCACGGTGTGGGTGCAACCGTTGGGGCAACAGTGACAGGCACAGTTGTTTTGGGAACTGTAGTTTTTGGAACAGTTGTCTTTGGCACAGTTGATGTACTCGACGTAGTTGTGGTGTAGTTCGGATCTTTCTTATCCCACGGCGGTGGCTGCGAACCATAGTCTTCTGGTTCTTTGACGCCATCAAATACATACACGCGGTCATCTTTTTTCACCATGGCAGGAAAGTACGCAGAAATAAAAATCGGAATTCGAATACAACCGTGTGAAGCAGGCTCTTTAGGTACCTGCATTGCACCGTGAACAGCGATACCGAAATTGAAGTACACCGGGTTCCACATGGTGCCCAGCTTGCTTTCGCGCAGACCCACTTTGCGGTTGTAGAAGCGATAGATACCACCAGGCGTGATTGCTGAACCACAAATTCCATCTTTCACAACGTCTGTTCCGTTGTTGCCCTCTTCACCTGGGTCGATGATGACTTCTTCGCACCACTCTTTCCCCGTGCCACTTGAAATGTGCGTGACAAGAAGTAGTTGAGTTCCTTTGAACACTGCCATGGTCTGCTCTGGCAAGTAAATCTCTGCGTGAGCAGGCGTACCTGGTTGGCGCCTTGGCGCAATAACAACATTTCCCCTCATGACATCCCACATCACCGGAGTCACAACATCAACGAGCACATCTCTTGTTGTCTTCATCACCAACGATTGAAATGCCCAGATAGCCATCATCGTGTCTCCGCCGTACAGTCCGTCAATAGGACCTGGATCAAACATCAAATCCTTCAAGCGTTGCTGCACGCGTCGTACATCTTCGCCTCTCATCCCCTTTTTGATGGTGCGGGTGAGAACGTGACAGGTGGTTGTTGACCCATCGGGACACAAGCCAGGAGGAAGCGTGGACGATGTGGTTGTGGTGGGAACAGAGGCACTGTTTTGCCGGGTCACGACGATTGTGGACACAACGGCGAGAAATAGAACGGCCGACAAGATAGCGGGACGCCAATGAGTCCACCAGGAAATGCTGGGAGCCTCGAGGCTCTCGGGGGTAAATGGGTCGGTCACGCAGATGAAACGCTACCAACTGCCACGAATTGACGGCTATCGCCCTACAGAACTGGTGTGATTTTGCGAATTTCTCGGCGTAGTTGGCGCGCTTCACCAAGAATCTTAAAGATGACCCCAGGGGAACTCAAAGTGGAAATCCCTCGCGTACGCGGGAAATAGTCCACGCCGAACTGAATGACTGAATACCCATACTTCTGGGCCTTCACTACTAACTCAGCATCAATGAATGAACCTTCGCTCTTTAGTTCAACATGATCAAAGATTCGAGTACGGCACAACTTGAACGCAAAATTGATGTCACGCATTCGCACACCAAACAACACACGCACCATCAGGTTGTAGAAAAAGGAATACACCGTGCGCACATACCCCTCGCCCGTGCGATCAAATCGATACGCACTCACAACATCAGCATCGTAATAACGAAGTAACCGAATGGCTTTATGAACATCGTGCATGTCAAATGGCAAATCGGCATCGGTATACAACACAAGGTCTCCGGTGGCAGCCTGAAAACCAGACTTCATCGAGCCACCAAGTTTTCTATTCTCCTCATGGCGCACAACTCGTACTCGAGGATCTTGGGCCGCCAACGCAGCTGCAATCTCAGGCGTTGCATCTGTTGATGCATCGTCAACCACAATCATTTCGTAATCCGCGATGTCACCTTGTGCAAGCAAGTCTTCACATTCTTCACGAGCAGCATCAATGGCGCGCTCGATGTAGTCCTGTTCGTTCCACATGGGGAAAAACACTGACAATTTGGCAAACGGGTCCTTTTCCATGCAGTGGTCAGGTTATAGGTATGACTGCACAGCACAGCCACAGGTGAGTACCGTTGCCACATGACCGAGACGCCACCGCCGCCCCATGAACCCAAAGATGTCGGTCATGGCTGGAGGAATGTCTCCTACATCACCTGGATTGCTGTTGCCGCCTGCATGATTGCAATCACCATCACGAGTCGCACCGTTGGTCGGTCCGTGTGGTGGCTTGGCCCCAGCACTCAGCCGCGACCGTTCTTTTTTCTCCTCATTCCCCTTGTCATAGTCGCAATACCTTTCTTTTACACCTCGAAGAGTTTGTGGCTCATGGCAAAAGCCAGCACGGTGAGTTCGCTCCTACTTCTTGCCACATGCATTCCCGATATCAGTTCTTCACCGGGGGTCGCAGCAGCCGTCGGGGTCGTTGGCATTGCCGCACTTGCCGAATCCATCGCCTTAGTTATGGTCACTCGGCACTACCGTTAAGGGCATGTCGAAGGTCCTCACCACCCTCCCAGCCGGCGAACGTGTCGGAATTGCCTTCTCCGGAGGCTTAGATACCTCTGCAGCTGTGGCATGGATGCGTGAAAAGGGAGCCATCCCTTGTGCCTACACAGCAGACCTTGGCCAACCCGATGAAACCGATTTGTCTGGCATTCCTGCCCGTGCTCATGAATACGGCGCAGAGATCGCTCGCCTCATTGATTGTCGCGAAGAACTTGTACACGAAGGTCTCATTGCATTGCAGTGCGGAGCGTTCCACATTTCAACTGCAGGTAAAACGTATTTCAACACCACTCCACTTGGTCGCGCAGTGACCGGCACGTTACTTGTACGCGCAATGCGTGAAGACGGAGTCGACATTTGGGGCGACGGAAGTACCTACAAAGGAAACGACATTGAACGTTTCTATCGCTACGGCCTCATGGTGAATCCGGCGCTTCGCATTTACAAGCCCTGGCTTGACCCAACATTTGTTGACGAGATGGGTGGCCGCACCGAGATGAGTGAATTCCTCACTGCTCGCAAATTGCCATACAAAGCGTCAAAAGAAAAAGCGTATTCCACCGATTCAAATATCTGGGGTGCCACTCATGAAGCCAAACTGCTTGAAGAACTAACCAACGGCATGGAACTTGTTGAGCCAATTATGGGTGTTGCTCATTGGGACGAAAAAGTATCCATCGCTGCAGAAGTTGTATCGATTCGATTCCATGAAGGCTTCCCTGTAGCCATCAACGGTAAGAAGTTTTCTTCACAAGTTGATCTTGTGCTTGAAGCAAATGCAATTGGTGGCCGCCATGGCCTTGGCATGAGCGATCAAATTGAAAACCGCATCGTCGAAGCAAAGAGTCGCGGCATTTACGAATCGCCAGGGCTTGCATTGCTCCACATTGCATACGAACGTTTGGCCACTGGCATTCATAATGAAGCAACGCTTGAGAACTACCGCACTATGGGACGTCGCCTTGGTCGCCTTCTTTATGAAGGAAGATGGTTTGATCCACAATCGTTGATGTTGCGCGAGCCACTCATGCGTTGGGTCGGTACCGCAATCACTGGTGAAGTCACTGTTCGTCTTCGTCGCGGAGATGACTACAGCATTCTTGATACAACGAGTCCGAATCTCACGTATGCACCAGATCGTCTCAGCATGGAGCGTGTTGAAGACTCAGCCTTTGGTCCGCTTGACCGCATTGGTCAACTCACCATGCGCAACTTAGATATCGACGACAGTCGCGCAAAACTTGAGGTTTATCGCGACGCCGGCACGTTGCCAAGTGGTGGCCTCTTGGCCATCGAAGACAATTCCTGACATATCCCCGCTAGTAGAGCGGCGCGTTCAGGCATAGTTGCTACGAGCACGTGCTCTGTATCGCCGTGTGCTCCACCACCTACAGCACCAAGACCATCAAGTGTGTGTACGCCGACGTCTGCGGTGAAGTTGCCATCGGAACCACCACCAACTACCACGCCTTCAAGCCCATTCAGCCCAATGCTTTGTGCAACAGTTGCTGCAATCGGAAATAAATCTGCCGCAGCTGATTCATGCATTGGTGGGCGACCAATCTGGCCAGAGATAACAAGACGCGCTTCGGGATGCATGCATTTCAATTGAGCAAACGCAGCCTCTACACGTGGCTTCTCACTTGGTACTGCTACACGTACATCGACTGCACACGTTGTTAACGCAGGCACCACATTGTCGGCAGTTCCAGACGATGCCAATGTAGGAGTCACCGTGGTGCCTTTTGTTTCATCGGCGATTGCAACAATCTGTGGAATAAGTTGAGCTAATTCCACTAACGAGTTGATGCCTTTTTCGGGCTCAAGACCAGCATGCGACGCACGACCTTCAATAGTGAGCGTGATTGTGCCAGTTCCCTTGCGACCAATCTTTAGAGCGCCACCATTTGCGCTTGGTTCAAGCACCAACGCGGTACCACATGCTTGTGCGCGCTCTTCAAGTAGCGCACGTGATGCGTGCGAGCCAATCTCTTCATCTGCTGTCAACAGAATCTCAACGTGCGAATGATCATCCATGGATGCCACTGCATAAATTGCCTGCACGATTCCGGCTTTCATGTCGAACA
This sequence comes from Actinomycetota bacterium, assembly GCA_005788815.1. Lineage (GTDB taxonomy): Bacteria > Actinomycetota > Acidimicrobiia > Acidimicrobiales > Ilumatobacteraceae > UBA2093. The sequence goes on from SYAZ01000076.1 coordinate 12,092, forward strand.
CGCCAGGGCCAAACGCCTTGTTGTCTCGCACTGCAAACGGCAATCGTGCAAGTGTTCCCACCGGATGCACGGTGTCGTGATGACCAAGAATAAGAACGCGTGGGTCTGGGCCACCTTTCCAGTGAATATGCGGTCCAACTGGAGAATCAATCAGTTCTGGTGCAGAGCCAAGCAGGCGAACCATCAGATCAGAGACAAGCTGAGCGTGCTGTGAGAGTCGTTCAAGGTCTCGTGACGGAGATTCACATTCAACGAGCACACCAAGGTCTGCCACCATTGCATCTAATTCAAAATGGTTGCCAGAAGTCATATAGGAAATCGTGCCACGAATCAGTGCTCAAACACTGTCTCAATTACAACATTTTCTTCTGCAAGCACTTCTTCAAGCGGTTCAACACCAATTCCTATGCCCTGTGGCACATGGAGACAGCCATCGTCCAGCACAAATGGAGCCGTGACATCGCGCTGGAAATATCGAGCAGATGCTGAGAGGTCAGGGGTAAGGGTGAAGCCCGGCATAGAAGCCAACGCCAAACACGAGGCACGACCAATGCCGGTTTCCAACATGCCGCCTACCCACGCATCCACACCACGTTCCACCAACAGGTCGTGCATGGCGATGGCTTCGCGGATGCCCCCTACACGCGATGGCTTGATGTTGACAACATCACACGCACCAAGATCGAGCGCGTTCAATAGTTGCGATGTAGTCATCACAGATTCGTCGAGACACACAGATGTTGCCGAGCGTTGCGATAACTGCGCATGAGAATCAAGATCTTGTGCCGCAAACGGTTGTTCGATGAACTGCAATGCATATGCATCAAATGAACACAACAGATCAATGTCGCTAGCTGAATAGGCGCCGTTTGCATCGGCCTGCAATGCGTATTCGATACCAACTGCTTCACGAACTGCCGCAAGAACTTCAGCATCGTGGCCAGGTGCAATCTTGATTTTGACTCGTGCATACCCTTCGTTGACGCGCTGCATCACTTCATCGACTACTGCGTCAATCGTGTCGTGCATACCTACAACTGCACCAACTTCTACAACACCCGTAACGCCACCTAACACCGAGGCAAGAGATTTACCTTGACGTTTCGCATGAACGTCCCACAGGGCGGACTCAATCGCATGCTTCGCGAAATGATGGCCTTCAATACCCCACCAATTATTCGCAAAGAAATCCGCGACAAAAACTTCGTGCTGCGTTACTTCAGGAATAAGCAGGTTGACCATTGCTTCATACGACTGCTGTGCAGAATCATCAACGTATGCCACGCCCACTGGTGCAACGTTTTCGCCCCAACCCACATAACCACTTGCGTCAGTTACTTCAACAAGAACCGCATCACGCGATTGATGCGCACCATCTGAAGTACGAAGTGGAGACACAAGAACGAGAGGCACACGCACCACTCTGATTCGTTCAATACGCATTATGCCTCCGAAGAACTGGTACCCGGAGAGTGAACCACAGCACCTAGAACTACCTCATCAATAATTGTACTCAGTCTTCGTGGCGACGGCGCCGAATAACTGCCGGCAAAAGTAACGCACCACCCATTGCAAGAACAATCGGTAAGACAATCAACCAAACAGTGATTGATGGTCCCTTATTCCAGTCGCCCACTTTAATTCCCACTGCCAAAGTTGCAGATTTACCATCAACAGTTTGAGCAACTATTGCAATGCGATGAGACCCACTCGAAACATCTTTAGGAATTACGAAGTTGCCAACGACTGTTCCGTCTGCACCAACTTTTGCGGTGCCCATCAGTTGAGGAGTTGAGAACAACCATGCTTCAATTGTTGAGCCCGGATCAAACCCAGCCAACTTGATTCGCACCACGTCACCAGGCTTCAAACGCACATTACCATCGTCATCTAGTGCCGCATTGCCACCATCTTTATTCAGACCACCAACGGTTGCTGACAACTTGCCTGCTGTAACAGTCAGTTGGTTATTGACGCGTTCCACCGTGGCAGGTTCTGTTTTCTTGCCTACAGTTACAGCTGCTTCTCCGGGTGCTGCAACACCAATAGAAGGAGCGGCTGATTTCTCAGCATCAGGCTTCTTTTGTGACACTTCGGTCGTAGTGGTGGTAATCGTTGGAGACACACCTAACTTTGGCTCTTTGACAACAACCGTTGTACTTGTTTGATTATTTGTGTTCGTAGCCACAGTTGGACCAACTGTCGGAATGGCACTTTGACCAACCGGTGTTGTCGTTGCTGTCGATGGGGTCGCAGTGGCAACTGGGGCGTTTACAACTATCTCAAGGACAGGTGCAGCAGTTGTAGTAGTCGTTCGCGGCACGGTTGTTGTTGTCGTAGTAGTTGTCGTTGTCGTTGACGTTGACGTCGTGGTAGTCGGCGGCAAGAACCATCGGGAATTCAGATATGACTCCACTTGAGTGATCTCTGACGTGGAAAGCACGCGCGAATAAATAAAAACCTCCGCAATATCACCAATCCACCCAAAGCCGTTACCAGCGTCAGGCGAATTTCCAATTGCAATAGAACTGTTGTTCCAGGAATTACTGCCCGTGTTGCCGGCAGCAATCTGGGTTCCGTCAAGTCGCAACACTGAAGACCCCGAGTTAACAACTCCACTCAGGTAATGCCAACTATTGTCAACGGATACGGAAGACGCAAGTTCCGACGCTGAATAAAGATGCCAGACATTCCCCGACTTGTAGAAAACGGGCGAAATAGAGTTCGTATTGCCAATAATCTGTCGGTTGGCACCACTGTTCTCGGAGTTTCGCACCACTGCAAACATCGTTACTGGTTGTGGTTGGGTCCATAATGCAGCCTTCAAGTTGTCGGATCCGTCAAAGGTCAACACATCCATGCCATTCTTTGTTGATGCTCCGATTGCCGGACGATTGGAAGAAGTGGACTGCGAGATATCTCTGCCATTGCCGCTCTTATCTGTGACCTGACTGACTAATCCTCCGGACGACGTGATGGTCGAAAGGTCAGAGAAATCAACCCAAAACTGAAGACCAGAGAGAGAAGAGGGTGAAAAAGCAACTGCTTGCGCACTTGAACGTGTGAAATTGATTCCCATTAGACCGACACAAAATAGTGCTGTGCAAAGTCTTGGAAGAATTAAAGATCGTGAACGTCTTTTATCTGCTGGCCCCATCACAGAAAGTTTTTTGGACCGCATCACCTAAGGATAACGGTTTAGCTCGGCAGAACAGTCCTGTGCTGTTGGTGCCCGGAGCGGGACTTGAACCCGCAAGATGTTGCCATCCGGGGGGTTTAAGCCCCCTGCGTCTGCCTATTCCGCCATCCGGGCAAGAACCCGTTCAGGCTACGCGCGTAGTGGCTGGCTCGGTGCGCCGAGACCGTGGAGAATTCGTGACTTCGACAGTGAACTGGAGCATGGTGCGCCACAGCAAGGTACGCATCTGGTCGGCCAAGGGTGGTTCGAGCCGGTTAATCACGAGGACGCCTTCGATCATGTCGCCAACAGCTGCAGTAAACGGCCTGTCGGTAAGCCGTACGGCCACCACACCGCCCTCAGAGTCGCGAGAGCGCCGAATAGTGCGATTGACGCCCACAATGCGAGGAGGGCTGCGAAAGCCTGGGACAACAAGGTCGAGTTCGGCCGCACGTTGCGACAGCACGCGGGCTGCTGAAGCAAATTGGGCGGTGGCCGAGAAGAACATGTGATCAGTATTGCAACGGGGTGTGGCAGGCAAGGTTCCTGCATCAGCACCCTTCCCTATTCTCGACACGCCCCCGACCTATCGTTATTGCGTCGTGGATACCGAACTCAACCCTCTCCAACAAGCAGTCATCGATGCGCTCGGCGTTCCCCCCGATTGGGAGCCATTGCCCGCTGAAATAGTCGCATCAATCGAAGCCCAACTCACTGAGGCACTCGCCCCTATTAAAGATCTCTTCACACCCGAAGATCCATTGCGCATCAATAAGCATCACATTGCCACTGTGCACGGCTGCGAGAAATACCACGTACTAAATCGTCAATCTCAATTCGCATGGAACATCAACACAGTGCGCGGCACCATCGCACACAAAGCAATTGAGTTACTCATCAATTGGCGCGGTGCTGTGATTCCTTCCGAGATTGTTGATGCGGCAATTACGAGTGTCGCTGAAAACCCTCGCGAGAGCGCATCTGATTTCATCATCTCGTTGCCAGCACATGAACTTGCTGAACTACGCGGTGCAGTTGTCGGCGCGGTGTCAAATTTCCTTGAATGTTTCCCACCTATTCGTCCGCAGTGGCGTCCACTCGTCGAATACTCAGCGTCTTATTCGTTATTCGGCGGCGCTGTTCTCTTTACGTCGCGTATGGACCTCGTACTTGGTCACCCAGGGCGCAAAGTCATCATCGACCTCAAGACCGGCAGACTCACACCCACTCACCGCGACGACCTTCGTTTCTATGCACTCATCGAAACCTTACGCAGCAGGCAGCCACCTCGCAGATTGGGTTCCTACTCGCTCGACTCTGCCCGCCTCGACGAAGAAGATGTCACCGAAGGACTTTTGCAATCTGCAGTGCGTCGCACCGCCAACGGAACTCTGCTCATCGCAGATCTTGTTCTGAAGACTCGTCAACCTGAAGTGCGACCCGGATTCCAATGTCGTTGGTGCCCAGAAAATGAAACGTGCGAAGTGGGAATGAAATATCTTCGTCAACTCAGCGGCGAAGAAGACGACACCGACCTTTAGTGCGTTGCCATGCCCGACACATGAGGTGTCATCAAGGCAAACGGAACACCAAGCCCAACACTGCCGCGCACCGTTGATATGTATCGACCTGGTTGAGTGGCACGTTTTGGTGGCGACATCACTTGATCGCCTACCTGATCTGCTAACTCAAACAAATCATCAACGCTGACAACCATGCCCCACAGGGATGCACCTTCAGTGGTGATGTGAGGTCCGGTCACCACTTCAATAATGGTGTTTTCCAATTTGTGAAACCGTTGTACGACACCATTACCAACTTCGCGTTCCCGGCGCATTTCTGCTCCCAACGCGGCGTCGATAGCTGCACACGTGCGATCGAGGTTGTCGGTATTGACCACTACATGGTCAAGATGCGTCATGCGTTGCGTGCCGATGAGCGAATCAGAAGAACGAGTATTGGCCGCAGACACCAGCTGGGTGGAGATTCCATCGATATTGACAATCTCGTCACGGTCGCCAGAAAACACCCAATGGAAAAGTCCAGGGGCCTGATCAGATACAACGAGTTCAACATCGGCCAGTGAACAAGTGTCGTTTTCAAAAATGAGACCGAGGGACTGCCACGGCTCACGAGAACCGCCAGTGTGCAATGCAACTAGGCGGCTCATGTGGGTATTCGGCTTAGCCGCGACCCATGTTTGGACGCTTGCCGTGATTGGCCTTTGAGCGGCGCATGCGCGCCTTGCGCTTCTTGGTCTTCTTCGACATAGGAGCCGAGGCTATCGGGGAAAGCCCCGAGCCCCACAAACGGCTTAGGCAGGGCGCCAGAAGTAATAGTTCGGCTTGTACAACGTGCCGTCTTGTTTGCGATCGGAGCAAATATATGGAGTCCCCCGATACTCACCCGACTTACCAAAATCTGCTTTGGCGCACCGCACAGGCGAGACCTGGCGAATGCCGCTATTGGAGCCAGAAGTAGTGGCAGGCGGCGAATCTGACGGAGACACTGTGACCGGTGGACTGGCAGGAGTTGTCACCGCGGAGCCACCTTCTGTTGCGCCCTTAGCCGAGCCCGCAGTACCCCACGGGGCGATGGTGGTCGACCCACACGACGCCGTCAACACGTTCTTGATGCGACCGAATTCGCTTTGGTCCATGCTGAGTTTCCAATGAGCCTTAATGGCCACCCATTCAGCCAAATATGTGCAGCGATATTGCGTCTGTGGCGGCAACCAATTAGATGGATCCCTATCGCTCTTTGATCTGTTCTGCCCGGCAGTGACAGCAATCAATGAACGCGCATCAGTTAAATCATTGGCAAACGATTGGCGTTTGGCAGTGCTCCATGCCCACGCACCTGAATCCCATGCTTCTTTCAACGGAATCATGTGATCAATATCAAGACCGCTCGGATTGGTGTGAGCCACGTTGTCATAGGGCGACAGCCAGTCGCCTTCAATCACTTTGCAACCGTAGGCATCTACCTGTGCGCGTGACGTTGATTCGGCAATCAGAACCTCTTCCCGCGTATCACAGCTGTCACCATCGGCATCTATCCAATGTTTAAACAATGAACGTGAATAACCCTTTGGACGTTCGTTCTGCACAGTAATGGTTGCCAAAACCGCAAGTGCCGTGTTGGTGACAGTTGAGCCTTTGGGAGCAATTGTGGTGGTCACCACTTTCTTTTTCTTCAGGGTGGTCGTTGTTTTACGCGCTTCCACCGATGCGCTCGTGGCAGACGAGGACGAAGACACACACCCGACTGCAACAGCAATTGCTAGTGCCGGAAATATCAGTGTGGATCGCTTCATATCAAGCCAACCCTAGTCTGATTATTTCCTGACCCTCTTTGCTCCCCATTTCTCCAGCTCAGCCAGGATGGGAATAAGTGCTTCGCCTCGTGCAGTGAGGTGATATTCGTAACGACGGGGCTTGCTTGAATACTCGCGCTTCTCAACGATTTTGTAATCAACAAGTGTCTTTAGGCGATTTGTCAAAATGTTTCGGGCAATGCCAAGCGATGATTGCAACTGTTCGAAACGATGTGAGCCCTGATCGATATTCCAGATCACTAATGGAGTCCACCATTCACCCATGACCCCCAAAGCATCGGCAAGGCCATGCTCGAGATGATCAAGGTTTTTACGTAGTGACATTGGGAGCACTCTAAATGCTCCCTGTGTCACATATGTAAATAATCACAAGTTATTTTCGTTGATATACATACTTTATTTACGAAACTCTATTCATTGTCTCAAACAACTGAACCCGTTGCTTGAAGCCACAGATAACCCCTATAACTCAATAAAGATGCATTCACCGGGGCACACGTCTGCTGCAAGCACCACCGCTGAAATGTTTTTATATTCCACTTCAACCAAGGATCCAGACCCTCCTGGGTCGTTCATGGGCGCCCCATCGGTGGCCACATAAGCAATTCCATCCTCGAGCTGAACAAAGACTTCGGGGCAATGATCCACACACAGGCCATCTCCAGTACATAGGTCTTGGTCTATCCAAACGCGCACACCAAAACGGTACCTTCACCATCGCCATAACCTTCATGTCATGACAACAGACACC
>SYAZ01000077.1 GCA_005788815.1 Actinomycetota bacterium
AACACTGTCTGCTGTAATACCGCCCACGCGAGACAATGAGGCCACCGGTAACGCGGCTATGAACTCGGCCGTAATAGCAGTGTCGATAACGCACGGGCGTTGGCGTGACACCGCCAAGTGTGCTGCAGCGAGTGCTGCAAACCGCGAATCGGCAATACCTACGCCAAAGGCAGAATCCGTGTTGGTATCAATACAGATTTCATGCAGTTTTTGCGCCACCGCATTATCGCCACCGAAGTAACGCGATGGGCCGCGCGCCGACAACACAATGGTGCCAATGTCTTGCACTTCAACAAGTGGTGACAACGCAGTGACCGCACGCACTACATGTTCAAAAGTGCGAAATGCGTGCTCTTCACCAAGTTGACCATGCTGCTGCATCCAGTATGGAAACACCACTGCTATAGAGCGACTCATGATGTACTCGGCAACTGCACTGTGCATGAACGGTGCGCATACACACGACGCCCCGATGCAGACACTTCCACCGTGCGTGAATGAGCATGAGTATCAAACTGCCAATCAACAGTCCGCGCGCTAAACGATGCGTCGAGAGGGAATGCACCAGGGTTTCCCAATACAAACAACACAGTGCCTTGTGCTTTCACACGCGTGGCAATGCGTCGTGCTTCAGATTGCGAACACACGGGCGACGACACTGCAACAAGATCGACACCGTCGACCAATGCACCTACGACTGGCGACATGACAGACGATGTGTTGTCGCCAGATACACACAATGTGCGATGCAACGCCACGCCATGTTCGTATGCAGACATAAGGCCGGCGCTAGGCATATTGACCATGGCAAACCATGAACCGCCCGTAGTGGCTGCAGCTACAAGACCAAACAACAACGACGTAGCGGCGTCACCCGTGCAGCCATATATGTAGCCGCGCTCGAGACCTGCTGCCGGCAACAACGGCGCTAATTGCGAAGCAACTGCAATGGGACCAAACCCACTGGCGACATGGGCGTGCATACGTTCAGCAAACTGCACACCAGTTTCCACGCCCGCAATGCGCATGCCTGCAAGTTCTTCAAAAGCGACGCGTCCCATGGGGCCAGCGTAGCGAACACATGTTCGGTAGTTTCAGGGCCTCATACGAAGCCCAGGGCTCTACCCCTGCTTTGCCATCCAACGCTCGCGGCCGAGACGGCTGCGTTCCCACAAGTGCGCAGGAATACGAGGGTCACGACCAGAGGCTGCAGCATCTTCGGCTGACTCCACAGGTGCAGCGGCGGCTTCGGCAGGCATGTTGGCTAACAGCTCTTCCAGAGTTGGTTGCACCATTCCTGGCTTCCAGTACTGGTACAAATCGCGAACAATTTCGTCGAGACCAGACTGCGTGGCACCAGGAGCCAACGTTGCCGAGATGATGTTGCCGTACACGTGCACGCCAGCTACTTGGCCAGACTCAAAGAATCGACGTGCAAGAACTGCAGCAGGGCGTGGGCCCTTGGCCTGATCGGCACTGGTGAAACGTTCGTGCCCCATGCCAGTGAGAGACCGATTGGTTTCAAAGCGCACAATGGCGGGAGACCCACCGGCTGACTGTTCGACTGCTACTGGTTGACCCATGTGCCCACGATACTCAATGGACTATGTGACAAAGGCACCAATCGGTTGGCTTCGCAAAAATACCCCCTCCCCAAGTACCGTAAGGCAAAGAAATGAGCGACCCACGGGTCTGATTCAGGGGAATTCACCACTATGGCAAACATCAGTATCGAACAGTTCGAAAAAGAAGCACTCGCTTTCCTTGAGTCGAACGCCGAACGCCGTCCCGCTGAAAAAGCATTTGTCTGGGGCGAGGGTTCCGACAACTTCTACCGCGAAAAAGATCGCGAGCAAGAAGCCATCAATGCTGAGGAAGGAAAAATCTGGCGTCAGAAAAAGTTTGATGCTGGTTATGGATGGATCACCGGACCCGAGGCATACGGCGGACGTCAACTTCCTCCTGCATACGACCGTTTGTACAACCAACTTGAAGCAACATTCCGTGTGCCCGACCAAAGCGTGTTTGCCATCAGTCTTGGCATGGTGACCCCCACCATCTTGGATCACGGTTCACAAACAGCACGCGATCTATACGTTCGTAAATTGTGGCGCGGCGAAATGATCGCATCACAGTTGTTCTCTGAACCAGGTGCAGGTTCCGACCTTGCATCTCTCACCACAAAAGCCGTGAAAGACGGAGACGAGTGGGTCATCACCGGACAAAAAGTGTGGACAACTGGTGCGCACTATTCAGACATTGGTGAAATCATGACTCGCACCGACTGGAACTTGCCAAAGCACAAAGGCCTCACCGCTTTCATCATCGACTTCAAAGATCCAAATGTTGAAGTACGCCCACTCAAGCAAATGACCGGCGGCGCAAGCTTCAACGAAATCTTCTTCAATGAAGTTCGCGTAAAAGACGATCATCGTTTGGGTGATGTAAACAACGGCTGGAACGTTGCTCTCACCACACTGATGAACGAGCGAGCAGCAATCGGTAGCAACAACGCTGGCGACAACAACCTCATCACACGCGTTATCGCCATGGTGAAGCACTATGGCCTTGAGTCAGACCCGCTTATTCGCCATGACCTTGCCGACATCGTGATGAACTACCGCATTGCCAACATGAACGCACAACGCGCAACAGCAAAAGCAAAAGCAGGACAATTGCCCGGACCAGAGGGCTCTATCGGCAAGATGGTGCTTGTGAACAATCAGGCTCGCCTCGTGAAGTTCATCTCACATGTTCTCGGACCGAAGCTCATCGCAGACAGCGGCGAGTGGGGCACCTTTGCATGGGCAAACTTTGTTCTCGGAACACCAGGTCTTCGTATCGCAGGTGGCTCCGACGAAGTGATGCGCAACATCGTTGGTGAGCGCGTACTTGGTCTTCCAAAGGACATGGGAATCGACTCCCGTTCACCTTTCAAAGACATCAAAGTTTCCTAAACCTCACGTCGCATTCGCGACTAATCACACACCTAAGTTCCATGACTTGCGATGCAAGTCAGTTACTCCGTGAGCCTTGATTGCATCAGTGTGTACGGCTGCGCCATACCCCTTATTGCCGCTCCATCCATAATGTGGAAACTGTTCATGCAGTTGCGTCATTAACGCATCACGTTCCACTTTGGCAATCACGCTTGCTGCAGATACGCACGCACAATTCTGGTCTGCTTTCACACGCGTGATCACTCGTGGCCCGTTGTCTTCTTCCAACAAGAAACTGTTGTTGCCATCCAAGATGATGATGTCTGGTCGCACGCCAAGAGACGTTAAAGCTCGACTGCCAGCAAGACTTAGTGCAGTCATGATTCCTTGCTTATCTATCTCGGCTGCAGTGGCAGAACCCGTTGCCCACGCAATGCCCCACGCTTGAGCCACTGGCACCATTGCCTCACGCCGCTTAATAGTCATCAACTTCGAATCGGCAAGACCTTCGGGCACTACACCCACAGATGCATCAATTGCCACCACTCCCACCGTCACCGGCCCAGCAAGCGCACCGCGACCCACTTCGTCCATGCCTGCGACAATGCGAGCACCAGTTGCAAACAATTCGCGTTCGAATTCAAGTGTGGGAATCGGACGAGCCATAGCCACGAGCGTAGGCTTCACACATGCCCCGCCACGCATCCATCACTGTTGGAAATTACGTATACACAGCACAAGATGCACGCGGCACCCTCGAAGAACTAAATGATATTTGGGGTCACTACACACACGCGTCAACTATCCCTGAAGGCTGGCTTGCTGGCGCACGTGGTTATCTCGCCGAGATGTCATCACTTGCGGGCATCACACTGCCGTCACTCGAGAACGTTGATTCTGCATTTGCCGCCGTGCATACATCTGTCATGGAGAAATACGACGATCTCACTGAACCACAGATTGAGTCATTGCTTGCCGCTATGTGGCGCTTCTTTCCCACAATGCGTTCTTTAGAAATTGAGCACATCGGCACCGTTGCACATCTGCACGCTTCAAAAGGACTACCGAAGAAGGCAATCGATTCAGCGGTGATTGGCTGGAACGGCGTTCAAGGTGATGTGCAGTCCTGGCGCGTAGGGCACGGGCGTCCGTGGCAAGCGTTGTGTATTTGGTCAACCGATGCCATTGACACATTGCGCGCAGAAGGTCATCCGATTGGTCCAGGGTTTGCCGGCGAGAACATCACGGTCTCTGGTATCCCATCTGCTGCATTTCGTCCTGGTGCACATTTTCGTATTGGCACCATGCGTGGTTTTCTTACTTCATACGCAATCCCTTGCAAACAAAACAACGATTGGTTTGTGAACAAAGATTTCAAACGCATGAGCCACGAACGCGGCGATGAATGCCGGCTCTACGCAATGGTTACGACGTGTGGAACCATCAGCATTAGCGACACATTCGAGTTGTTCGCAGATCGTTAGACCACAGCGATTAACTGCGCCATTTCGCTGAATCTGGCAGTGGCATACGGCGTGCTGCACGGCGAACCTTGAGCCCACCACAAACAAGGGTCGTCACTGATCTCTACAATCATTGACGCCGTGGTTGCTTCAACTAGTTCACCTCCGTCAGTGGCATGCATACACACTGTCCAACCGTTCTCTCCACCCACATGAGATTGCAAGTGTCGTTGTAGAACCTCTGTGGAGACTGAATCTCTGGCTAGTAGTTCTCGCGAAGCGTTCAGACGCGGGTCGACCAACAGATGCACTGGCTGTTTGGGGTGACGATGAGCAGCATCGAATGCAGGAATGGTGGTGCGATTCGATATTGCCCATGTACCGCTCACTTGCATTGCCTCCACAACGTTGCCGCTGGTCTCCACCACCCACGCATCAGCTGGGTCGACAATCAGAAAGCTCGACCAATACGGTCGTGCACGTTCACCATTGCGCATGTCGTGTCCACTTCCGCCTTGTCCGTATGTATCAATCATCTCTGAGACAACACGTACGGCCTCTACAGCGCTTGTCGCACGTTCAAGCGCTAATCGCACCAGATCCATGCCAATCAGTGCAGGAGGCGCCGTACGAGGATCATTGGTGGTGTAGATGGTTTCGTTTCCCATGGCAACCCCTGCTTCGTTCACGCCGTGTTCTGCACCCCAACACCATTGCGGCATCGACAACACTGACGCCAATGTTGCACCGTGCGCCGGCGCAACCTTTACATGAGTGGCAGTTAACGAGCCAAGATCTCGGCGCGGCGGATTCCAGCGAATGATTTGTTGCTCTGTTGGTGGCCTATCTGAGTTCTTTGCAAACAGCGTGTGCCCCGTGGAGCTATGTGATGGCAGTGCTACGAGACAATCACACATGCGATGAAACAGGTGCTTCGAGCAATGCCTCACCAGATGCATCTGCTGTATGCCAATTCACATCAGCTCGACCACCAGATATCAATAGTCCTGGCGCGCCAGTCACTTCCCACAACACTGCAGGACGCGCACCGTGCCACCGCACTGCATACGCGATGGTGCGATGTGGATCTGCAGTGATGCCTCGAGCATCAAACGGAGCTCCCCACCATGTTTCTGGAATGCCGTACGGCAACAGTATGCAATGTCCGCCACTCGGAGAAGCCTGAGCCAACAGAGTTTCGGTCCAGGCAATCAGCGAAAGATCAGCGGGTGCTTCCACGGGAAGTTCTTGCACATCGCGGTCGGCCATGCGCAACCACGATGCGCCAATGTCTCCGGCTGCAACGGCGTCTCCCAACAACACACATGCGCGTGCGGCTGCTGCCAACTGATGCGGCGTATCCCACGCAAGCATCTTCGAACGCTTTTCCTTCTTTAAAAGTCGCTGCACTGACTCCACTACGTCAACAATCGAATCGTGATGCGTTTCACCGAGCCTTGCTAATTCAACTGCAGCATTCTCTGAAGTAACTCCCAGCAAAATATCGCTACGCAGACGTGCTACTCCGGCAACCACTGTGTGATCAGGAACAGTCACACGAGAAGCCACATCGCACGCTGCTTCCCAACCGCGCACTACTTGTTGATGAGTGGGCGTATCTTCAGGAAGTCGACCAGCGTGGGGCAAGGAATGCGCCAGCGCAATGCGCACGGTGCTCTTGTGACCCACAGGCAACACAATGGAGCCTGCTGGAAGATTAATGCCTTGTGGCGGGTTTTCTGCCGGCGCGCGTGTTGTAAACACATCAGAGCGCGTCACAGCGATAGCCACAGGAAGTGTTGATTCGTTCTCGAATTCAATAACGGTCATTCCACCGAGGTCTGCCACGCAATACACGCGCTGCACCATGTCGCCATTGGGAATACGGATGCGTGTTTCAGACACAGGAAAACCCGCGTACCACTTCTGACGAAGACTGGGTTCGTTTTGTGGGCTGTACCAACGATCATCAGCAGCTACATGCCACGACAACTCTGTCGAGCCATCGGAAGGGATAATCGAACCGTGATCAGTGACAACACCACGCCACGTGCCACCGCGATTTCCAATGACGCGCGACATTATTTGATCTCCGGACGTACTCGACGTGACATCAACGCAACAAGAGCATCGGAAACTGACGCGCCGTGATGACAAACAGCAACTACTTGTTCAGTAATTGGCATGTCAACATTGTGTTGTTGCGCCAACTGCAACACAATTGCTGAACTACGCACACCTTCAGCAACCATGGTGGTAGAGCCCACAATGTCAGCAAGTGATTCACCTTTGCCGAGGCGAATACCCACTGAAGTGTTTCTACTACTTGTAGAGGAGCATGTTGCGATGAGGTCACCCATGCCTGCAAGACCAGACAGCGACATGGGATGACCACCAAGTGCAACTGCTAACCGAGTCATCTCTGCAAGACCACGAGTAATGAGAGTGGCGCGAGTGTTGTCACCAAAGCCCATTCCTTGTGCCATACCCGATGCAATTGCGATCACGTTCTTGACAACGCCGGCAATTTCACAACCCACCACATCAGGGTTCGTATAAACACGAAATGTCGAGCTAGAAAACAATTCCTGCAGTGCAGTTGCAATGACGGCATCATCAATTGCCACCACTGTTGCCGCAGGTTGACCGATGGAGATTTCAGACGCCAAGTTAGGACCAGTGAGTACCGCAACAGGATGACCAGGCAGAACTTGTTTTGCCACTTCCGACATGCGCAGCATGGTCCCTGCTTCAAGACCTTTCGACAAACTGACTACTGGCACCCATGGTCGAAGAAATGGTTTTGCTTCTTCCAGAACCTGACGGAAACCTTGAGAAGGCACCGCCATCACAAGTACGTCTGCTGAACTGACGGCTTCTTCCAACGAGCTAGTGGCACGGAGTTTGGCTGACAGTGGGACGGAATTGATGTAGTCCGGATTGACATGATTGGTGTTGATGGCTTGCACCACAGACTCACGACGCGCCCACAAGACCGTTGGAGTGTTTGCCGCAGCAACAGAGGCCACGGTTGTTCCCCACGAGCCTGCCCCAATGACCGCAATGCGGATTTCTACCATATCTTCAGCGTAGAGCACCCACGCCACAAGGTTCGTAGGCTGAT
>SYAZ01000078.1 GCA_005788815.1 Actinomycetota bacterium
AGCTACCGGGCTGCTCCACCCCGCGATGTAGTTGGAGTATTACGGTACAAGGCAAGCAACCCACTCACAACTTCATCGTTATAGGTACACAGATCATGTTCTCCCGCAACAAGCAAACTCAACGGGCAATCGAAGCCCTGCAGGCAGAAGTGGCTGCTTTGCGTGTCGACCTCTATCAACAAGTTGAACAACTAGCTATCGAAAAAGAGATGGCACGGGCTATCGCTGACCGACTCGTCAGCCTCGACACCCGTGTTTCAAGAATGGGTTCTGAACTCTCTCATCAATTCCAAGAGCTGGGTGGCGAGATTGAACAACTTGCGAAAGCCGTACAGAACTCTGGTGTCAACGAAATTGTTGACACCATTAAGGCTTCACAGACACGGCTAGCTAACGAGCAAGCACGTTACGAAATTACGTTTAGACAAGACCTTGCGGCTCTTGCAGACAAACTATTGCGTCGGAACTAATTACTTCACTGCAACTAGAGCTTGTTGCACCAAGGCACGTGCTTGTTGCAGTTTTTGTTGGTATGTCACGAAGTCTGGCGGAGTCTTAGCAAGTGCAGCATCTGCCTGAGCGAATAACGACTCTGCCTGTCGCAACAATTGCGCTGGCGTAGAAACAGTATTTGTAGGCACTGTTGTTGCAGTCCCTGGCATTGTTGTGGTTGTAACCCCAGTGGCGTCACCAACACGATCGCCAAGATCCATATTGAAGCCGGGAAATAGTTGTTGAATGACACTTGTCAAACTGTCACCAATCACAGACTTACCATCGTAAGAACCCAACACTTTTCGCACAAAGACTTGGTTTGCTTGTCCGTCGGGTTGTACAAACATAGGTCGCAGATAGACAATGCCTTTGCCGACCGGAACAATCTGTAAGTCACCATAAGTAACGCGTGAACCACGTTGATCTAATGGCGTGATCGTCTGAGAAATCGTCGTATCGCTCTCGAACTCTGCCGACACAGTTCCTGGACCAGGAGGAAGCGGTGTAGAAATGTCATACACCGTCATGCGACCGTATGTCTTTGGATCGCTTGAGACCACCATTAGCGAACGCAATTCTTTACGACTGTCATCTGCAGAGAACGGTACAAACGGGCGCACCATTGCAAAAACGCCAATGTCGGTCTTGGCATTGGGAGCATGGAAAATGGAGTAGTACGGACTGAATCGTTCGACATCTGAGTCGGATGCATTGATGGAATCAACACCAGCCACTGGAATTGCTCCGGTGGGAGAAATGACACCACCTGAAGAAGATTCTGGTGCGGAGGCTGGCGCTTGCGCAACACTCCACGCCGCATCACGGTTGAAGAAAAGCGTTGCATCGTCAAACTGATAGCGACCATACATGTTTGTTTGAACGCGAAAGAGATCTTCTGGATAACGGAAGTGTGCGGCAAGTTCTGTTGGAATCTTTGACTTGTCGGTAAACAATTTTGGAAACGCAGACTTCCACATTTTAACAATGGGATCTTTTGAGTCGACTACATACAAAGTGACTTCACCAGAATAGGCATCTACCACCGCTTTTACACTGTTTCTTACATAGTTGAAAGCGTGATTAAGTCCACTGCCTGAACTGAGTTGCGACACGTTGGCGGTCTCTGCATATGGATACCGGTTTGTCGTCGTAAATGCGTCAATCACCCACTTCATGCTTCCGTTAACGACAACGGGATATGGGTCAGAATCTAAATGCAGGAATGGTGCAATCTTTGAAACGCGGTCGCGAACATCGCGAACCAGGAGAATCTGAGATTCTTCCGTGATGAGACTTGAACCAAAGAGGTTGAACTCACCAAAGTTGACTGCGAGTGCCAATTTACGAAGAAGACTATTGAACTTCACTCCACCCGAGCCAACAAACGATGTTTCATTTCCGCCTGGACATGCTTGTTCTTTCTGAGATGTCTTCACAACGGCATACTCACCAAGACCGTCACCGAAATACACCTGTGGTTTTGTGACTTTGAGGTCTATGTAAGAAGGGCGACCATCTTCTGTGGCCAGACTCGCTGGAGCCGCAATCATTCCGCAACCGTGCGTATAAATGAGATGGCGAGACACCCATGTGCGGTTAGGAATACCAGAAGGATTGAGTTCACGTGCTGCGACAAGAACTTGTTGCACTCGACCATCGACGGCATAACGATCAACGTCCAAGTCGTTCACGGTGTAGAACGAGGTAAGACCTTGGTCTAGCGCAAAACGATCACGCATCTGAACAGGGTCAAGCTGTCGCACGTCGCGCAATGCAGCGTCATTCGTAGTGACCTCAGCCGCACTGACATTTTCAATGGATGTAGTAATTCGTTCAACGTTGGAGAGCCCCATTGCTGCTTTGGTGGCGACAATGTTTCGCTGGATATAAGGCAATTCTCTGGTGCTCACGTTTGGTTGGACGACGAAACGTTGCACGACTGCGGGATACACAGTTCCAACAACTATGGCGACAACAATCCAGAGCCCCATGCCGAGAACAGGCAAACGCCAACCGCGTTGACGAATATTCCACATCAACAATGCAGTTACAGCCAATGACACCAAGATCATGAGATTCAACGCTGGAATCTGAGCATTCACATCGGTATACAACGCTCCGCGGACTACGCCACGTTCCGACGATGTGAGGTCGTATTTTGATAACCAATAACTTGCCGCGCGAAGCAACGTGCCTCCAGCGACAAGAACCGACAGATGCACTTTTGCTTGTGGAGTGACTCGTTGCACGCGATCTTGCGGACGAATGCTGCCATTAATGAAATGGAACGCAGTGATGACAATTGTGGCTAGGACTAAAGCACCAAATGCCCATGCGACGACAAATTGTGCAAAGGGCAAACGAAAGACATAGAAACCGACATTGGCTTTGAACTGTGGATCACCGACAGAGAACGCTTGACGATGGCGAAACATGAGCCACTCCTGCCATTGAGAAGAGGCCGGTAGACCAAGCATGAGCGCAATGAGTGCAGCAACTGCGATACGAAGTTTTCCCCTGCTCTTTGCAGTTGCCTCACGAATACGAATAATCGCTTGATCTTCTGGTGTGTTTGGCAATGTAAGCGGCGCAACTCGATCGGCCAACATGAGGTTGACCCACAAGAATAGAAATGCACCCACAGAGAAAATGGCAGCAAGTTCAAACTTGCTGCGCAATACTCCCCAGTACACCTCGCTGCGATCAACACTGTCGAACCACAACAAGTTCACATAAAACGAAGACAACCCTCGTGCACTAAAGATGAGAAACAACACGAGGCCGACGACAACTGAAAGCAAGATGCGCCCACGGGAGGGCTTACCAAAGTTAGGAAGACGAAAGACGGGGCCGTTCGGTCCGCGGGGGGGAAGGTCTGAAGAGTTACGCACGCATGGGAACGCTAGTCCTGAACAGGACTAACAAGGCATCGGCACCCTGGATGAGCGGGAGGATGCGGGTGCCCAGCGGGGAAATCGTCGCCTCTGGTGAGAGCCCCAGCCAAAGAATTGTCTTCACATTCACTACAGCAAGCAGCAGATGGGTCGACCATCCATGAGATGGTGGCACCAGGCTCAAGCGCAAGATACGCGCCCTTGCTGTATGCAGAGCAGGCAATGTCATCCACGTGGGAATCAATGAGTTCCATCTTCCACCTGCGATACACGTCGCGCATCAGTCCAGAAAGAATCTCTCGATCACCTTCCGCCTCGCCAATTGCAATACGGGCTTCTTCTCTAAATGCTGCAACAAGCCCAGCAACGACAGTGGCCCGCGTATGGTCCGTGATTGCCTTTTGGGTGACTCGCCGACCAGAACCGCCTGACGACTTCACAGACTTTGCGCCTGCAGATGCTGCGGCCATGGCTTCTTCCGCAATGGCACCTGCGTATCGCTGTGATTGTTCCGTGGGCGTACCAAATACAGCCTCGATCTCTAACGATGACTTCTTGAGGCGCAGATGCTGAAGAACTTCGTTCTGTTCATCTGCCAAAACACGCTTCAGTTTTCGGGCAAGTGTGACCACTTGTTCGGACAACGCTTCGTCTCGAGCGTGAAAGCGAGCAGGGTCGGCAGCAATAACTGCGACTTTCTTTGCCTTCTTTTCTGACTTTGCCCGCGACTTTTCTGGCTTTGCCTCTGGCGCAGCAGGTGCTTCCTTCGGCTTCTTCGAAATTGGTAGCGCAGGGGAAGAAACTGCATCTACTTTTTCTGCGACCTTCGCAGTGCTCCCTGCGCGAAGTTTCGCAAAAATATCGTCTACTTCAGGAACAGACTTCTTAATGAAGCTTGGCGCAGTGGTCTCTGGTTCAGGCTCTGCCTCAACAACAATTTCTTGTGGTGTCGCAATCTCTTCGTCTGCCACCGAAGCATTATTTTTACGAAGACGCCCAAAAAGGGAAACAACATTTGTTGTTTCATCTTCTGGAACTTCTTCAACAAGAGCTTCGTGCACCGGATGCTCTGATGGGGCGGCATCTTGTTCATCGACTAATCGTTGAACATCGTTGATGATTTCAGTGATTTCTTCTTCAGTGATTTCAATAACATCAGATTCGTGATCGAATATCACAACATCTTCAGGCGCAATGTGTGTTTCGTCTGTGGGCGTTTCTACAACCGCCTCACGATCAAACACTTTTACTGACGGATGTTCAGGATTCACAATTGGAACTGGGCCAGTAGTTGGCGACAAATCCACAATGAATTCAGGCTCATCATGAGCATCAGTGAGTCCACCAATTACATCTTCGGTTGCAATACGAGCACGTTCAAAAGCATTCATAAGCCGATCACGACCATGAAGGAGTTGTTCGATTTGTGCACGCGCTGCGTCGCGACGACGAGACAACTCAGACAAAACTTTTTCACGGTACTCACGTGCTTCATTCACCATGTCGCGGCCCTGTTGCTTTGCCATATCTATTTCAGACTCAGCATCGTGTACAGAGTCTTCACGAATACGGGTTGCTTCAATAACTGCTGACTCGCGAATGCGCGAGGCATCTTCGGCGGCATCTTTCACGAGTCGAGTGGCGGATTCTTCTGCACGATCACGAATCTGGGTACTTGCATCACGTGCTGCTGTAAGAACTCGCGCCGCTTCTTCGCCTAATAATGTGGTGACAGTCTCTTCGTCAAGACGGCCTGGAGCCGATAATCCTCGTGTTTGGAGTGCGCGCAATTCACCTTCTAAGAAACGCTCGCGTTCCTGTAGGCGAGCCATCTCGGCGGCCACCATTTTGAGGAAATCCCGGACCTCGGCCTGATCAAACCCACGTCGATTAACGGGGAACGCAGCCGAACCCACCGCCGCGGGCGATGAAGGATCAGGACGGGAGAAAGAGATAGCCATTAGGCATCAAGAGTACGACTCTCATGAGGCCAAGTGGTGCATTATCCACAGGGCTACTGAGGTAACGCTGGAAGCCCTTCGCCGCCATTCTTGCCAAGCTGGACAAGAGCCTCTTTGATGGTGCCCACTTGAACAATGGTGACTGAGCTTCCCGCAGCGGCTCGTGCTGCTTTCATCTCAGTTTCCGACTGGCCCGCGGGCACCAAGAACAGCGTCCCACCTGCATCTTTAACAGCAACAGCCTTTTGTTCCAGTGCTCCAATGGGACCAACTGAACCATCCTCATTAATGGTTCCCGTCGCCACCACACGTCCGCGACCCATCAGATTTCCTGGAGTCAATTCGTCGAGCAACGACAAAGTAAACGCCAATCCGGCAGAAGGTCCACCAATGCCAGAGGTTGAGATTTGTACGTCAAAGGGAACGCGAACAGTGCGCGTGTCGGCCGGCACGATTCCGATGATGACTCGACTTGGATCATCAGGACTCGACATTAGTTCAATAGTCCTGTCTTCGGGGTCGGCTGTTTCGTCTTCATCCTGCTCATACGGAAGCACAGAAAGTGTGACTCGAGTTCCAGCAGTCAGGCCTTTCATCTGGGTAGCCAAGTCGGACAGCGTTTCCACTTTCACGCCATTGAAGCCCACGATTGTCTCGCCAATTGCTAATTCAGTGCACGCAGCCTTAGTAGTTGGTGCGCCTTCACAGACAAGTTCTTCAACCAAAATCTTTCCTTGAACCAGAGCAACATCTAACCCGAGGAGCTTCATTGCTACATAGTCAGCAATCTGTTTTGCTCCGACCATTGCCTGATACCCAAGGCGTCGAGAATCTGTCGGAGTTTGTTCGCCGAAATGTTCCTTGTACGTGTGGACAACAACATGCGGGTCTAACCAACCCACCAACGTGTCAAGAACAGATAGCTGACCGCCAAAGGCAGTGACAAAATTGATTCCGTTTTCTGCTCGATAACGCGTGGGAGCAGGTTCGCCACCTTTCACCGGCGCAAACTCCACAAGGGGCGCCACTGCAGATGCCTCACCTGGTGCCAACTCCCAGCGTTGGATGCGAACTGCTGCCATCACGATGATGCTCGCCAACAACAGCCACGAAACGGTCAACAGCGGCAGGGCGATTCGCAGGGATCGAACATCTGTCGGGCGCACGGGGGGCGGGAGAGGTACGCTGAAGTTGTTCATGAGTTCTCTGATTGTTTCATTTTCTATGGTCTCGATGACGGCAGCAGGTGCAGCGACCCGTGCTTTCTGGGTTGTGGCGTTGGCACTCATCGCACTCGCTGCGATTGACCGCATGAAGCCTTCCACACCTCGCCGTGCGGTGGTACGAGTCGACAATAAGCCGACTCGCCTGTACCAAGAGCCCGACCAGCAACAGCGCAGGCGCGCTATCACCAACTTGTCTGCGGGCGCACTCATACTGGGCGCTCTCATTGCCTGCATTGTCGGTTTCTTCTTCACGATTGTTCTAGAAGTAGTCGGCGGCCTCCTGAGGGCCTGATCTTCCTTTCATCATGGAACGCTTCGATGTCATCCAGGCCGGATTTACCGGCGATGCCACACTTGCTCGTGCTGGTCTCATTCATGGCGAAGGCCTTATTCGTGTCAGTGCTTTACGCGCATTGCACCGAATGAATCAACTCACGAGCGATGACCTCACTACCTGCATCAGCGATACCAATGCAGATGTTCGGCGCACAGTTGTCGAACTCTCGGCGCAATTTTCAGATGTTGAGATTCACCACCTGATTAATGATGCAGATCTGTTTGTAGCGGAGATGACAGCTTGGGCATTGGGTGAACGAACCGCCATCACCGATGTTGAGATAGAGATGCTCATACATCACACAACCGAACATGCCGAGCCTGTCGTACGAGAAGCATGCGCTGCAGCATTGGGTTCACTCGGCGATGAACGCGGGCTGCAAGCAATTCTTTCCGCGTGTGCCGACAAACCAGCTATTCGCCGTCGTGCAATTCTTGCTTTAGCGGCCTTCGAGGGCGACGAAGTAGATGCCGCATTAACTGCAGCGCTCGAAGACAAAGATTGGCAAGTGCGTCAGAACGCAGAAGACCTCATTAACCCGCGTGGTTAAACCTGCCGATTAGCTACCTTGCTATTTGCGGTTGAGTATTACTTTAAGCCGAGCTTGTTCGCACTCATCGCGCACAAAACAAGTCTCAACATGGTCGTTGATGAGCCCCATTGACTGCATAAATGAGTACACGGTTGTTGGGCCTACAAATTTCCATCCACGTTTCTTTAATGCACGCGACAATGCAGTTGCAGAAGGTGACACGCTCGCAACACCAGAAGGATGCGAGGATTCTCCATCTCTTCCAAATTCTGTGTCGGGGGCAAATGACCAAAAGAAATCTGCGAGCGATCCTTCGATTTCTTTCAGTTCAAGAGCACGTTTTGCATTGTTGATGGTTGCTTCAATCTTTCCCCTATGGCGAACAATGCCGGCGTCTAACAGCAGCCGTTCCACATCGCCATCACTAAACGATGCAACATCTTCTAGATTGAAATTATTGAATGCTTGTCTGAAATTTTCACGTTTACGAAGAATCGTTAGCCACGACAAGCCTGCTTGGAATCCCTCAAGACACAACTTTTCAAACAAACGCTGATCGTCTTGCACAGGTCGACCCCACTCGGAATCGTGATACGCGATGTACTGTTCATCAACCCCAGGCCACCAGCAACGGTGCAAGCCACTCTTTGTCACTTGAAGCCATCGTGAATCCACTCTCAGAGCGTATGTTGCGACTTACTTCTTTGAGAAACGCTTCAAGAAACTAGGTCGGCTTGTATTGTCGTCAGCCGTTGCGGAACTACAAGAACAGCGGTCTGCCTTAGCTACATGGCCGAGAACCTGCTCCACATGCGCGCCGCATCCAGCCCACGTTGGCTTGTTGCATTTCCTACATTTCACTTGTCTACACATACCCCCTAGGGTATCAGGAACTCCACTAGCCCAGCAACCTTGCGTTAGGAGTACGGTGACGACATGGCTTCTGAGTCCCTCGTTCCTGGTTTTACCAATAAGCGTCTGTTCGTAGTCCTTGGCGCATTGGCATTAGCAGTCATGTTGGCCAACTTAGAGACCTCCATCATCGCTACTGCGTTGCCTACCATCACAGGTCAATTCAACGCGTTTGAGAGTTTTGCTTGGGTTGGTACGGCCTACATCGTGACCTCAGCCATCAGTACCCCACTCCTCGGAAAACTTTCAGATCTGTATGGCCGTCGAATGATCTTTCAAATCACAATGGGGCTCTTCTTGGTTGGCTCCATCTTGTGTGGTGCATCTCAAAGCATTGGGCAACTAATTGCTGCCCGCGCATTCCAAGGAATGGGTGGTGGGGGAATCCAAGCACTCGCTTTCGCAATTCTTGGCGACATCATTCCCCCACGTGAACGTGGCCGATACATGGGTTACTTCACGCTCGCGTTTGTCGGATCGGCGCTTCTAGGCCCTTTAGTTGGTGGTCTAATTATCGACCATTTCTCGTGGCCGTGGATCTTCTACTTCAACGTTCCGTTCATCATCGTTGTTGCAATCATTTGTCATTTCGCTCTCAAACTTCCGTTCACGCGCCGCACTGCGAAGTTGGATTTTCTCGGTGCAGGTCTTTTATCTGCAACTGTCGCGTCTCTCATGATTGGTTTAGAAGAAGGTCGATCAGGCTGGACTGACCAACACGTTCTCGTGTTATTTGCCATTTCAATCATCACTTTGATTTTGTTCATCTTGGTAGAGCAACGAGCCGACGAACCAATGATTCCGTTACGACTGTTTTCAAATGATGTAGTTCGTACGGCCGCACTTCTTGGAATGTGTGCTGGTTGCATCACTTATGGAGCAGGTTCATTTCTCTCTTTGTACTTTCAAGACTCACTATTTGTTTCACCTACCGAATCTGGTCTACGCAGTTTGCCCCAAATGCTGGGCGTCACCATCGCGACGTTTGGACTCGGACGACTAATTTCAAAGTCCGGTAAGTACAGAAAGTTTCCGATAATCGGGTCGGTCTGTTCTATCGGTGGACTCATTGCTATTGCGCAGATCGATGGTTCTACGCCTTACCTATTCCTAGCGATTGCCATGATATTCATGGGGTTTGGTACCGCTGCTATTTTCACCTCCACTTCTATTGCTAGTCAGAACGCTGTGGAGTACCAAGACTTGGGTGTCACAACTGCAACAGTGATGTTCCTGCGTTCACTTGGCGGTTCATTCGGCATGGCAATTTTTGGCACGGTGCTGAACTCAACAATTCGCATAGAGATTCCTAAGAAGATTGGTCTTCCAGCAGATGAGGCGTCATCCATTATTCGTTCACCCGAAGAGATCAAAATGCTTCCTACAGCCGCTCGTGACGCTGTTGTAGACAGTGTGGCCCTCGGCGTCAGTCGCATCTATTGGCTGTGTGCGGCAGTGGCGGTTATCGGTTTGCTCTTTGCGCTTTCGTTGAGAGAACTTCCGCTTCGACAACGCGCGGGATTATCCGACGCGATGGAAAACTCTGCCGGGTAAAGCACTCACTCGTTACTGAGGGTCGGCCACCAGCAACGGAATAACTCTGCTCGTCTTTGCCTTGTACTCGTTGTACTGCGGGAATACAGCAGCTGAACGTTCCCACCACGTGTTGTACTCCTCACCTTTCACTTCACGCACAGTCACGCGAAAAGGCGCAGGCCCGTCTTGTACTAACACCTCAGTCGGGTGTGCAAGAAGGTTCGAGTACCAATCTGGATTTTCGTCGGAACCGCCACGCGATGCCACTAATGCATACGAACCTTCGTGTTCCACCCGCATGAGAGCAATCTTTCGCACATTGCCACTTTTGGCACCACGCATCGTGACGATGATGACAGGGATGCCTGTTTTAAGAAGAGTATTTCCTTCTGTCCCTGCAGATTTTTCGTAGGTCTCTACTTGATTGCGCACCCATTCACTGGTGCTTGGTACATAGGTGCCGGAAAGTTCAGTCATTCACACAGTGTATGACGCGCATTGCGCCGCGTTTACACGTTGTAGCGATACACGTTTGTATCGCGAGCAACAAAGCCAATGCGCTGATACAGACGGTTTGCAGCCTCACGCGAAGGACGAGATGTGAGATCGACCGTGATAGCTCCACGATGATGCGCTTCCAAGATGGCTGCCTCATTCAACGCTTCACCAACACCATGTCCACGCGCAGCCGCATCGACAACTACGTCTTCAATCCATGCTCTGACGCCAGTAGGAATTCGGAAAGTAGCCAGCGTGAGGGTGCCAACAATATGTTCATCAAGCCGCGCGATGAATAACACTGTGGAGGGAGCCGAAATTATCTCTGCTAGTTCATCTTGCGTCGGGGGCGGATTAGAGGAAGACAATTGAGGAATGAGTCTCTGAAAAGCCTCTATCAATTCAGCGTTCGCAATGGTGGCTTGCTCGACAACAACTGACATATCCATACCTTGCCACATATCTCTTCGTGTTCGCACGGCATTGCACGGTGGTCTAACTTCTCATCATGACTTCTAGCCATATTTCACGAGACCTCGCTTCGGTTTTAGAACCGGTCACTGGCCAGGTGTACTTCTCGCCCGAATGCCATTCGAATTACGAAAAATTGGGATTCGCTCCCAGTCGCGGAGAATTCAATGGAGTTATGGCACCCGATGGCCCTGCTTACTTCACTAGTCGTGGCTCGGTCATGGGCCAAGTTCCAGGTGAAGTCGTGGCGGCAGCCTTTAGCGTTTTCAATCCAGCCACCGTCATTCCCTCTGTGGCGTATGGCTGGTCGCTTACAGATGCGGCAACAATTTGTGCTGCGCGCGACAACGGGGCAATTGCGCAACTGGTGCGCCTTCTTGGTGAATCCCCTGACGGAGTTACGACCGCTCGTGCCATCTTGTTGCGCGCAACAGAAGTTCTGCGCCCTGAAGGTCGTGCGCTGTTTGGTGGATTGCGCTCATTGCCACTACCGGGCACAGAACTCGGCGATGTTTGGCGCCTTGGCGACATGCTGCGTGAATATCGCGGAGACAGTCACACTGCAGCTTGGATTAGTGCAGGACTCACTGCATGTGAGATCGGATTGATGAGCGAGTTGTATTGGGGACTCCCCATCAAGTCTTATAGTCGCACTCGAGCATGGAGTGAAGACGACTACTCAGAAGCAATTGAAAATCTGCAGCGCCTTGGGTGCATTACATCTGATGGCGAACTAACTCCTCACGGCCGTGACGTTCGTGAACAGATTGAAGTAAATACCGATAAGCAAATGGATTGCGTATTGCGAGCAATCGGCGCAGATGTAAATGAACTCATCACCATTCTGAAGCCGTGGGGCGCAGCGATTCGAGCCGGTAAAGGGTACCCAGCAAGTGGCCCACATGACCTTGCAAATGCAGCGAAATAACTAATATGAGGCGCCCTTTTCGGCGATAGATTTCAGGTCAATGACGGAATCTGATCACGTCCGCTGGTTGTCAAACCCACAGTTGCAAACGCCTGCAGTTATTGCTGGCTTCAGCGGTTGGAACGATGCCGCAGACGCTGCAAGTAGTGCAGTGCGCACGCTCATCGATGCTTGGAAAGCTGAACCACTCGCTGAAATTGATCCGGAAGATTTCACAGACTTCGCCACGATTCGCCCCATGGTCAAACTTGAAGATGGAATTCACCGATCCATTGTCTGGCCCAAAGTAAGCCTCTGGCATGCGAGCACTCCAGGAACAGACGTCATCTTGGTTCTTGGTCCGGAACCCAGTTTGAAGTGGCGCCTTTTTACTGAGCAGATTGTCAGCATCGCTGCAAAGTACAACTCTTCTATGGTGCTCACACTTGGTGCTTTACTCGCCGACGTTGTGCACTCTCGCGAAGTGAGAGTCATGGGAACCTCAAACGATCAATCCACTCTCGATCGCTTCGAACTCCAGCGCTCTACCTACGAAGGCCCCACTGGCATCATCGGAGTATTGCAAGACGCCTGCACGCAATCGTCTATCCCATCTGCATCACTGTGGGCTGCTGTTCCCGCATATGCATCACAGATTCCTTCCCCAAAGGCTGCAAGCGCACTCATTGCCCGTGCCGGCGAAATCATCGGAACACCAGCGCCCCTCAGCGCTCTGCACAATTCAATTGTCGCCTATGACCGTCGAGTAGAAGAACTAGTTGAGGACGACGAAGATCTTAGAGAATATGTGGAGCGTCTTGACTCAATGGGCGACGACGCATTTAACATCGAGAACCCAAATCAACTTGAATTTGAGTTTGGCGAGAACGACGAGGAGGTTGGCGAAGAAGATGCCAACTCACTTGTCGACGAAGTTGAACAATTCTTGCGAGACCAAGACTCGAACTAGTTAATCGGTGGCGTCACCACGCCACAGATTCTCTCGGGGTGCATCAAACGTTGCAGGTCGCACATCGCCTGCAATCGCAGCAAACGCCATGTCACCCCACCATTGCGCACCAGCAGTAGGCGTAGGGAGTGCATCGGGTGCGAACCAACCAACGTCACCTGTCTCTAATGGATGCCCATTCAGTTCGCCACCAGTAGCTCGAAGATGGAATAGCAACATGTACATTCCGAAGCGAGAAAAGCCCATGCGCATGCCATCGACTACTCCAAGAAGTTGCAGTGGCTCAGCAGTTATTCCGGTTTCTTCTTCCACTTCTTTCATCGCAACTTCTGCCGGCGAATAACCCACATCTGCCCATCCAGTGGGATACAACCACACACCACTGTCTTTACGTTGCACTAAAAGGATTTCTCCCTTTTCATTTCCGACAATTGCTCCGATTGCAACTTTAGGAGTGACATAGCCGGGAACACCTTCTCCGACTGACTCCATCCATTCCTGTACAAAGTGATCTTGTTCACGACGAATTTCGAGTGCGTCATCAGTTGCAGATTTGATATCGGCAGCGACTTTCAACACCTCTTCGTAACGCTCTTTCTCGTACAAACTTTGTGTAAAGCCCATTCCAGTTCGAGCAATTGCAGCAAGTGTCTCACTCCATCGAATGAGGTCTCTTGTGAAATCTTGAGGTTGCGCATTACTCACGTTGGCAACCCTAGTAGCAATGACTACCGCGGCGAATTGCCAACGGCGAAAAGGATTGCTCGAGCAATCTCCTCTTGATATGCCTGGTCTGTGATGACTCCACCGCCCGATTCACGAACGTAGAAAGAGTCGACAACTTCGTTACCCAATGTGAGAACACGAGCATGCCGAATATCAAGACCAAAGTCAGCTATCGCCTTTGTGATGACATGAAGGACTCCCACCATGTCTGGAGCGCGTACTTCTAAAAAAGTTGCATTAGATGAAGCGCCATCGTCAAAACGCACAGTTGGTGCCGCAGGCGCAACCGCTGAAGTTGCGCGACGTGGACGCGCATTTGCAGCACGATCTGCCAGACGAGAATCAAGAGCGAGTCGACCAGAGAGCGCACGTTCAAGATTGCCCACAATTGGTTCCCACTCAATTTCGCCGTGTGGACTAGTGACACGAAATTCCGAAGCCGCCATTCCCTGTTCGTCAGAGTGTGCTTCTGCACCAAGAACGTCGAGGCTATGGAGAGCCAAAACACCTGCAACCTTGCTAAAAGTTCCAGGACGGTCGGGGCTCACTACAGTGACACGATCTTGTTGAGTACGGATTTGTATCTGTCCAGTCGCCATCATTTCGAGCACTCCAGCATCTGGAAACAGTCTCCACATCACTTCTTGTACGTCGCCGCCACCCAATACATGGCGCGACCGCTCGACAAGAAGAGCAACTAATTCTGCTTTCCACTCACTCCAAGCAGATGGGCCAGTTGCCAATGAATCTGCTTGCGTGAGTGCATGCAATAGATCGAGCACAAGTGTTGAACCAAGTTTGTTTGTCACCATTGTGATCGTTGCATCATCAGATAAGTCTCTACGCGTTGCCGTGTCGGCTAACAACAAATGGTGTTCAATGAGAGAGATGACCACCGCAGTGTCCGTATCACTCAGACCCATGCGTGGGCCGATGGTGGCAAACATCTCCACACCTACTTCAGTGTGATCTCCGGGGTATCCCTTTCCAATGTCGTGAAACAGTGCACCAATCACTAACAAGTCAGGACGCAACACGCGATGAACTAATTCCGCAGCATTTGCAACTGTCTGCCACAAATGCCGATCCACTGTGTACCGATGAAAAGCATTTCGCTGTGGCTTACTACGTACTGGTGCCCACTCAGGCAGTACCCGCACCAACAAATTTCGTTGGTCTAACGCTTCCAACACGGGAATCGCAGCATTTCCCTCCAACAAGAGTGCCACTAAGTCATCGCTAGCACCAGCGGGCCAAGGGTCTGGCCACACAGGTGACGAATCACCTAAGCGGTCAAGCGAAGATCTATCAATGCGCACTCCCGCACGCGCCGCAGCTGTTGCAACACGCAACAACAGTGTTGGATCCTCTGCAATATCAACATCTTCTGTGATGTGAATTTCTCCGTTTATCAATTGCACACCTGGTGCAACCAACTGTGGAATGGGCGACCGATTCGCTGGCGGGTCTAGTTGTGCCCATGCTTCATCGGCAATCCAAGCAACTTTTCTTCCCACTTCTGCAATGGCAGCCATCAAAGCATCGTCTGACGCATAACGAGCCAGTGCAGCAACTGGGCCTTGATCTTCGAGACGAAGAATTTCACTTGCGCGAGCAGTATGGCGATGTAAAGCAACACGAGCACCAAGCAAAACTTCATTACAGAGCTCAAGTTGGCGTCGATCGTCGGCAGATAAATCAAGACCAGCCATGACAGCCCACTGGAGAGCATGGATGTCACGCAATCCTCCAAGACCTTCTTTTAGGTTTGGTTCCAATAAAAACGCAACTTCACCATCTTTGGCATACCGATCAAGAATGCGTTGATGCAGTTCGACCAACCACTCGCGCCCACGCTTACGCCAACTCTCTGCTGCACCACGTATGACTTCTTCACCAAGTTTTTGGTTTCCCGCAACTACACGCGCCGTCACTAGCGCAGTTGCTGTGTCTAGGTCAGTTCCACAAAGTTGAATGGTCTCTTTAGGTGTTCGTACCGCGTGTCCCAGTTTGACTCCCGCATCCCAAATGGGATACCAAATCTTTGACGCAATGTCTGAAACGTTTTTTACCGATTTGTGTATCAGCAAAATATCTAGGTCGCTATGCGGTGAAAGCTCTCTTCGCCCATATCCACCAACAGCAAGAATTACTAGATCGTCGGCTTTTTTCTCTCCAGCAATTGCATCTGCAAAAATCTGAGAAATCCAAGTGTCGGTAGCAACTGACAATGCTTGACACGCACCAAGAC
Organism: Actinomycetota bacterium; assembly: GCA_005788815.1. Taxonomy (GTDB): domain Bacteria; phylum Actinomycetota; class Acidimicrobiia; order Acidimicrobiales; family Ilumatobacteraceae; genus UBA2093. The sequence continues at coordinate 15,717 of SYAZ01000078.1, forward strand.
CGCCAATGGAGTGATCCGCAATAATTTCAGCTCGCGTAACCATCAGGAGATCTTTCCTTCTGCCCGACGGCGCGTCAGGATGGCAGCTGCTTTCCAGGCTCCCCAAGTAATTCCGGCCTCATGTACTTCTTCACCGAGGTCTTTCCACGTCAATGGGCCAATGGCGTACACGTCGTGTGGCATAGATCTTGTCTCAAACTCATCGCGCGTCGGCATCGGCACAGAGTGTCGTTGCATTAATTCTGTTGCTGGCCCTACGCAACTACGTAATACATGTAATGGGTTCTGTCGTTGCTCATCAACATCGGTAACAAGTAATTGCAACAAAGCACATTCTATTTCGTGTTCAACACGGCCAACTACCGCGGTCATTTCGGATGCCATATCTGCTGGTACAGCGCCAACACCAGAACAAGTGATTGATGTGATGCGTTCAGTCATCCAATTCGGTACAGCACTGATGACAGCGAGATACATCTCACGGGAATACGGCTCTAACTCAGATACTGGTGGCTTGTCTGTCATCTCATTTTGGAGTGTATGGAATGAGGAATCCCTCTGACCACCACGAAACAAAGACGCAACAATTCCTCGGCGCTCTCTACCGAGTAAACATGGTGATATGAGTCGTGCTTTGGTACTTGCAGGTGGCGGGGTCACGGGTGTGGCTTGGGAGACGGGGGTGCTCATGGGCATGCTCGATGCAGGTTGCGATGTTGTCACCGGAGTCGATTTGGTGGTGGGCACATCTGCTGGGTCCACCGTGGGCGCACAGATACTTTCGGGAGTGGGTTTGGAC
>SYAZ01000079.1 GCA_005788815.1 Actinomycetota bacterium
CGCCGTCTTTGTAGGTGGCAGAGATTGTCATCTTGATTTTGCCCGCGTAATTCTTCATTCGAATCTTTGGCTTAATGCCGTTCTTTTTGTCGACAGTGAATCCGAACTCATTGGTGATGATGATGCTGCCGGGAACAGCACTGGGCCAAAAACCTTCAGTGAAGGCATCGGTTTCTGAATCTGTTGCAGGCTCAGCATCCCATGAGGCTGTGTTGCCTGTGCTTCCTTCACCTGCATCAACAGTGGGCACTTCCGGAGTGTTCGGTGTAGTTGGTGCTGGAACTCTGTTTGTTACTGATAGCGGGCCGAATGATGCAGCGTCTGCTCCGGTTGGACTTTGAATTGCTTCATTGGTTGTTGCAGCATCGGGAGTCGGCGCTGCATAACTCACCGTGATAACTGATCCATGCTCAATCTTTGAAGCCAGTTTGAGATCCATCATGTAGCACGCAGCTTGACATGCTGGTCCGTATTCAACAGAGGCAACTGCAATTCTTTGACCATCTGCCAACACAGCGAAACTTGTGACGGCTGGTTTAGTGCCACCTAATGATCCACCAGCGGAATTACCGGCAGCGTTATTGAAGTTCCTGATGGAGAGACCGTCGGTAGAGGTGCTTATTCCAGTTGTGAAGAAGAGCGGAGCTGCGGTTGCTCCGGCTTTATTGATCGAAAGAGGAAGTGGTCCAGCGACTAGCCCCATAGATACGAGGGTGGCGACGAGTACGAGACGGGAGTGGAGTCTGATGATTTTCAACACCTAAGTATCTTAGGGTGTAGATAAGTTCCTTTGGGTGTAACGCAGCGAACCTAGTTAGTCAGTTTGGTCGATGATGTCGGGAAACTCTTCACCCTCTTCTTGGCGGGGCAAGAGAGCGGCAAGCGCCGTAATGGCCCCGGGGAGATCATGATCTCGCAATGGCCCTTGCACTGCAGCAGTTGCCACTGCTGGGTCGAGTTGCAATGAGGGTGCCCAACGCACTTCGAATACATGGTGCTTTGGGTCGACACAAAACACCAAAGATGCTTGTGTGAGTCGAGCAGCAATCTTGTCGGCTACGCGATTGGGATGGCGACCTAAGTTGCCAACGCGCACCACAATTTGGTGCCCAGATGTTGTCTCGGCTGTATCAATTGCCTCAGCAATCGAATGAGCATTGTCTTTCCACCACTGAACCATTACCAACTCCCACTCGCTCCGCCGCCACTGAAACCGCCTCCGCCGCCTCCGCCGAAACCGCCGAACCCACCGCCACCGAATCCGCCACGATGACCACCGAACCCTCCGCCATAGATGGTGCCTGCACCGAACGGTCCGAAGACACCACCACCGCGGATTTTGCCGAGCGCCGCAAGAGTGAGGAATAACAAAATAAGTCCGAAAAACAAAACAATGCTGAAGATGGACTCCGCCGTTGAGGGCTCATCATCGGAAGTTACTGGAGTGACGGGTTGTAGGGGAATGTCTGCTCCACCCCATACTTGCATCACTGCACGAGCACCATCACGTACTGCTCCATCGACGTCGTCCGCGCGCAAACGGGGAAGCATGACGGAGTCAACAATGCGACCAGCTGCAACGTCGGTGAGATCACCTTCAACACCACTGCCAACTTCGATACGCAACGTGCGATCTTCTAGTGCAATCAAGATAAGGACGCCGTTGTCTTTGTCCTTGTCACCGATACCCCACGAGCGTGCAAGATCGATGGAGTAGTTCTCCAGAGTTGCATTGCCTGTGGACTTGACCACTGCAACTGCAACTTGGGGACCACCGGATTGCTGAAACGTGTTCAGTTCACTATTGATTTGTGTTTGAACATCACTAGAGACGCTTCCAGTTGTGTCTACTACTGGTGCAGTGAATTCGGGTAGCGATGCAGCTGTAGAAGAGCATCCGAGAAAGATGACGCTAAACAATGCCAAAGCAAAGAAAGATTTTTTAGCCACCTGGATTGAGATCCACACTTGGGGCTACGTCTGCACCGGAGACGGCTTCAAAGAGGGCTCGCTTTTCAAAACCAAACATTGCGGCAACGATAGAACGAGGGAAACGTCGAACAGCACTATTGAAATCAGTAACTGTTTCGTTATACGAACGGCGTGCTTGCGCCACTCGATTTTCTGTACCTTCTAGTTGCACTTGCAGATCACGCACGTTTTGCAAACTGGCAACCTGCGGGTAGTTCTCAACAACAACGAGCAAGCGAGACAACGCACCTTCTAATTCGCCGGCAGCGGCTACGCGCTCATCGCCCGTACCTGCGCTTGCGTACTTTGTTCGAGCTTCGGTGACTTTGCCGATGATTTCACGTTCTTGTTCGAGAGCACCTTCAACTGATTTCACGAGATTGGGAATGAGGTCAAAGCGTCGTTGCAACTGCACATCAAGGTCTGCAGCTGACTGATCGACTTTCAGTTCACGATTGACAAGTCCGTTGTACGAGCTAGTGAAAACAATGACGATGAGAACAACAATTCCCACGGTGATTGCGACGGGGGCAAACCATTTATTTTTTGACATATCGTCCCTAAAGATTCTGTTCACGCTTGCCCATGGACAGTGAAGTGACGGCCAGGCGACCTGCGGCGCACGACCAATTCCGTGTGGAGGCTGCTTCCGTCAGGACCTGACCTGGTTTACGGGCAGTCGTCGCACAGGACCCGACCGCCACCTCACCACCCACGGGCGAACCCGAAACTGTTGAGGATTACAGGTTACAAGCCAGTTAGCCTGACGACCCGTAGTTGTTGCGAAACAGCCACCTGGAAGAGTGCGAGAGCGGCCGAACCGGCACGCTTGGAAAGCGTGTGAAGTGAAAGCTTCCGTGGGTTCGAATCCCACCTCTTCCGCCATGACAGTTCAAACGTCAGCTTTTATTGATGCCATGCGAGTCGCTTTGGGTGAAGCACGCCTTGCCTCTGCTGCAGGCGATGTGCCTGTAGGTGCCGTTGTCGTGCACCAGGGGAAAATCATCGCTCAACGTCATAACGAACGTGAAGCAAGTAATGATCCAACGGCGCATGCCGAAGTATTGGCTTTACGAGACGCGAGTCAAGTTCTGAATAGTTGGCGCCTCGATGAGTGCACACTTGTTGTCACCCTTGAACCATGCGTTATGTGTGCAGGTGCAACGCAGTCATCGCGTATTGGCCGACTTGTATATGGAGCAGCAAACTTTGAAGCCGGTGCAACCGCGAGTTTGTACAACGTGATGAGTGATCCACGTCTGGGCCACAACCCACCAGTGGAACATGGTGTACTTGCCGAAGAATCAGCAGTGTTGCTGAAAGAATTCTTCGCCTCTAAGCGTTCGTAGCGCCGATAACCTTTTTCCTACGGAAGGGTGCCAGAGCGGCCGAATGGGACTGTCTCGAAAACAGTTGTGGTGTTAAAGCCACCGGGGGTTCAAATCCCCCTCCTTCCTCCATGACGACCCAGCCCCGGCTGGGTCGTTTTTGCGTATTTGGAAGCGTTGCATCCGCAATACTTCATAGATGCAGATCACTCTTCGTCATCAACCCGCTTACTCAGTTGCACGCGTGCAACTTGAACCGAATGAAGCGCTTCAACTTGAAGCGGGCGCGATGGTTGCAATGTCATCTGGTGTGGAACTCACATCCAAAATGGAGGGTGGATTTCTCAAGTCATTGTCACGCAGTGTGCTTGGCGGCGATTCATTCTTCATCTCCACCGTTACTGCTGGTGCGAATGGCGGATGGGTCGATCTTGCACCTGGGTTACCAGGCGACATCATTACATTGCCGTCAACGTCTGCAGAGCCTTGGATGCTCACACGTAGTTCATGGTTGGCAACCACAGTAGGCGTCACGCTCGATGCAAAGTGGGGCGGCTTCAAGAACCTGTTCGGAGGCGAAGGCGGATTCTTGGTGTACGCCCAAGGTGATGGAGAAATATTGCTCAACTGTTACGGCGCTCTAGATATTTATGATCTCGCAGCGGGCGAAACATTGGTTCTTGATTCTGGACACCTAGTCGCTATGAGTTCAAGTGTGAATCTGCAACTCAAAAAAGTTGCATCGGGCTGGATGAACACCATTAAGTCTGGAGAAGGTTTCGTCTTCGAAATTTCAGGGCCAGGTCGGGTGTATGCACAAACTCGTAACCCAACATGGTTCCGTCAGTTTGCACCGGCTGCGCATAGCCACGGTGGTCGCTAGCTAACAAGCCTTTTCAGAGAAATCAACTTCGGTAGTGATGAGATAATTGTCGACCGCTGAAACGACACAGTCATTGTGACCGTAACCAGTGTGACGATCTGCGTCCACAACAATCAATCGTCCATCTTCTAGCTCGGTTGCCATTTTTCGCGAACTAGCTAACGGTGTAGCAGCGTCGCCAGTCGTACCCACTACAACAAGCGGGCCTGCGCCAATGCCAGTAATGCGAATGCGTGGATCAGGTTTCGCTGGCCAAAAAACGCATCCGTATCCATTAGTAAAACTGGTCCACAATCGTGGAGCGACAGCCTGGAACTTTGGTGTCCACGAATCAGTTTCTTCAATTGTGTCCGGACCTGGATCGTCTAGACACAGGATTGCGTTGAACGCTTCAAGTTCATTTCCCCACGTACCGTCAAAGTCTCGTTGGTAATAATCATCGTACAATTGCAGCAGCCCTGAGCCATCTCCACTTTGCGCATTGTTCAGGGCGGTGCCTAATGATTGCCAAAGACTTGATGAATACATTGCGTTTGTAACACCCGTGAGTGCAACAGACAAATTAACTACCGTTCGTTTCTTTGAGACCAACAGTGGTTTTCTATCTAAAGATGTCATGAGCGCATCAAATGCTTCTTCTGCTTTGCCGCCGTTATGAAATGCGCAAAGTTTGTCGGCGGAGCAATCCGCCAAATATTTCGTGAGCTCGTCTTCAAAGCCCTTGGCTTGTTGCAATCCACCTTCCATATAACTAGAAGTCGGGTCTGTGGCTCCGTCGAGTACTGCAGCTCGAACGGTGGTGGGGAACATGGTTGCCCACGTTGCACCTAATTCACTTCCATACGAAAAACCGAAGTAAGTGATTTTGTCTTCACCTAATGCAGCACGGATGGTGTCGATGTCGCGTGCAGTGGAGTTAGTAGAAACATACGGCAAGATCTCCCCGCTCTCTTTTTCGCACGCCGCAGAGAAGTCCTTCGTGCTATTCACTAGGGCTTCGCGTTGCGCATCTGTTTCAGGTGTGGGGTCGGTTGCGAAGTACATGTCGTAGTTGTCAATACAATCAATGGCGGGGGTGGAGTCACCTGTGCCGCGCGGGTCCCAGCCAATCACGTCGAACACATCTGTTAAATCTGAACTGAGGTAGCCATTTGCGTTCTTGGCAATGGTGGTACCGCCGAATCCGGGGCCTCCGGGGTTCACGAGCAAACTGCCGATGCGCTTAGTGCGAAATGTAGCGGGACGCTTGACCAGTTTTAGTGAGAAAGAACCCTTCGATGGCTCGGCATAGTCATAGGGAACCTTCAACCGTGAGCATTTCAGACCATCATCGTCTGTTATTGGGCAATCGGCCCACTTGATGGTGCCACCGACGGCGGGTGGGACCGTGGTGCCCGATGGGGTTGTGGAATCAGAGGTGGCGCCACCGGCGCAGGCGGACAAAAAAACAACGAGTGCGCTACAGATGGCAATACGACGGAACACAATCACAGACACTAGGCCGATGTTCGCCCGTAGCCTCAACGGTGTGCGAATGGGTCCTCATATGTTTTTGCCAGGTGACGGTGAGGCTGTCAAAGGCGCACGCCTCAAGAGGGAATCCTTGCGTCGGGTCAAGGTATTTGCTGCCCCGTATAAGTGGGAAATCATGTGGTTTCTTCTCGCAATTTGTATGTCGGCCTTACTTGCCCTGGGTCCCCCATTGCTCTTTCGTGCAATCTTGGATACTGCTATTCCCAACCAAGATCGCAGTCTCATCACTGTGTTGGCGATTGTGGTTGTTATTGCAGCCATTGGTGATGCAGGTTTGGCCATTGTCCAACGCTGGCTCAGTTCACGTATTGGCGAAGGCCTCATTTATGACTTGCGTGTCGCATTATTCGACAAAGTGCAACAGATGCCTGTTGCATTCTTTACCCGTACACAAACGGGTGCACTCACGAGTCGTCTCAATAACGATGTAGTGGGTGCGCAAAATGCTGTTACATCAACTCTGGGAAGCGTTGTTTCAAATGTTGTGGTGCTCGTCACAACTCTTGCGGCAATGCTTGCGCTCGAATGGAGACTTACTCTTTTGTCGCTTGTTGTTCTGCCGGTATTTGTTGCACCAGCAAAACGTGTCGGACAACGTCTCGGTCTGATTGCTCGTGAACAGATGGATCTGAATGCTCAGATGAATACACAGATGAATGAACGATTCAATGTGTCTGGAGCAATAGTTGTAAAACTATTTGGTCGACGCGAACGCGAAGTATCAATTTTCTCTAATCGCGCAGCCGGTGTGCGTGATACAGGTATTAAAGCAGCTTTGTACGGTCGAGTGTTTTTCGTTGCTCTTGGTTTAGTGGGTGCCATGGGTGCTGCAGCAATTTATGGTGTTGGTGCACATCTTGTTGTATCTGGTGGAATCTCTGCTGGCACTCTTGTTGCAATGGCTGCGTTTGTGCAACGTATTTATCAGCCACTCACCGGCCTTACGAATGCACGCGTGGATCTCATGACTGCATTTGTGTCCTTCGATCGAGTGTTCGAAGTACTTGATGCACCTGTAAACATCTTTGATCGTCCAGGAGCTATTGATTTAGTAAACCCGCGTGGCGAAGTGGAATTTCGTGATGTGGTGTTTCGGTATCCGCCCGCATCGGCAGTTTCTGTTGCCACGCTTGAATTGCCTGGTGCGCCAACAGGCGACGCAGATGTGGATGTATTAAAAGGTGTTTCACTGAAAATTCCTGCTGGTTCCACGGTGGCAATTGTTGGTTCGAGTGGCTCAGGGAAAAGCACCATGGTCACATTGGTGCCCCGTTTGTACGACGCAACAGGTGGTGCAGTTTTGGTCGATGGCCACGATGTGCGCCATCTCACTGGTGACTCCCTACATGATGCAATCGGAGTGGTGTCACAAGATCCGCATTTGTTCCACGAATCGATTGAGTCCAATCTTCGCTATGCAAAACCCGATGCAACGCACGAAGAGATAGTTGCTGCTTGTGTTGCAGCTCGTATTCAAGACACCATCGACGCACTGCCTGACGGTCTTTCCACATTGGTGGGCGAGCGCGGATACCGATTGTCGGGCGGTGAAAAACAGCGAATGGCTATCGCTCGCATGTTGTTAAAGAACCCAGCCATCATGATTCTCGACGAAGCTACGAGTCATCTCGACAACGAAAATGAGTCTTTAGTGCAAGAGGCACTTGAGTCTGCCTTGTATGGCCGTACAGCCTTGGTGATTGCGCATCGTCTTTCTACTATCCGCGACGCTGACCTAATCGTGGTTCTTGATGATGGGCGCATCACTGAGCAAGGTACGCATGACGAGTTGATGTCTCGAAATGGCATGTACGCCTCGCAGGTTCGTGCCGGCGGTTCATTCGGACTTGACGCAGCCAAAATCTAGACTGGGTGATTATGGCAAAGGAACCTGAACTTCTGAACGGCGTTCCCGCTTTCACGGTTACCCAATTTGCGGTCACTCTCAAGGGCGCCCTCAAGCAAATGTTCGCCGGTGGTGTCTGGCTAGAAGGCGAGATCGAGGGCATGAAATCTCAGCCCCATCCCACGGGCCATTACTTCTCTCTCATCGACGGCGAAGGAAAAGACAAAGCCAAACTCGATGTCAAGTTGTTTACAAACAGTGGCGATCTCAAGCGAGTCACGGCAAAATTGGCTACCCACGGCCTTGCTCTGCAAAACGGTATGCGCGTGCGCTTTTATTGTGACATTGATTTTTACATTGTGCGTGGTGAGTTGTCGCTCATAATCAAAGACGTAGATACGCAGTTCACAGTCGGCGACATTGCAGCAAAACGTGAAGAACTGATTCGCAAATTAGTGGAAAAGGGTGTTGACAAAATCAACAAGCGTCTAGAAGTGCCGCTAGTTCCACTTCGCCTCGGCATTATTTCCAGTAGCCAAGCCGCCGGCTATATCGACGCCATCAAACAACTTGAAGAATCTGGAATTGGTTTTCACATCACACTGTGTGACGTGAATGTGCAAGGTGAAACTGCCGCCTCGCAAGTTGTTGCCGCTATTCAGACTTTTTCTCGCCGCTCAGATATAGACATCGTCATGATTATGCGCGGTGGAGGCTCAAAGGGAGACCTTGCAGCATTTGATGACGAATCCATGGCACTGGCAATCTCACGATGCGCACATCCCGTGTTCACCGGCATTGGTCACGAAATCGACACCAGCATCGCAGACCTTGTTGCACATACGGCCAGTAAAACACCAACAGCATGCGCGCAAGCAGTGATTGCATTAGTCGAAGAGTTCTACGGTGAGCTATCAGAAGCCGCATATTCGTTGCGCCAACTCACTGAGTATGCACTCACTCGGTCGCGTGCCCGAATCTCTCTCGCTGTTGAACGACTTCGTACTCGTCCACGCACTGCTCTTGACCGTCAAGTTCAAAAACTCGCGATGCATGCTGCAGCCGTGAGATTGCTCGACCCAGCAATCACCATGGCTCGTGGGTGGAGCATTACACGCAATGAAAAAGGTGATGTCGTGCGTTCTATTTCTGAAATATCACCAGGCGAAAAAGTCGTCACCACGCTTGCCGATGGCAGCGTGACCAGCACAGTAGAAGGAGTCGCCTAATGGCAACGAAGAAAACAGCTACCGAAGAACCATCTGGCTACGCCGAAGCAATGCGTGAGGTAGAGACCATCCTCGGCGAACTTGATTCAAACAATGTTGATGTCGACGTGTTGGCTACAAAAGTGCAGCGTGCTTCGTATCTCATCTCGTGGTGCAAAGATCGCATAGCGTCAGCACAACTGACGGTGGACACGTTGGTGGCAGATCTTGGTGTCGATGAAGAATACGACGAAGATGACGAGGACGAGGACGATTTCGAAGACGACGAAGACGACGAATGAGTGACACCGCCGTTCTTCTTACGCGGGTGAACGCGGTACTGGCAGAAACCATCAAGGTGAATGCCGAACGGTGGGGTTCTTTGCAGTCCGACTTGGAAGTCATCTTCCAACACATTGAATCGTTAGTACTTGGCGGTGGTAAGCGCCTTCGTCCTCAATTTGCTCATTGGGGTTGGGTCGCTGCAGGTGGCGACCCCATGTCCCAGCAGTCTCCGCGCATCGGCGCTGGCATTGAACTGCTTCATGTCGCAGCACTTTTTCACGACGATGTCATTGACGATGCCGCAACCCGGCGTGGTACACCTGCAACGCATCGTGCTCTTGCTGATCTCCACCACGCTGAGCAGTGGTCGGGTGAATCTCGACGCCATGGCGAGGGGTCGGCCATTCTTATTGGCGACTTCACGTACGTGTTGTCCGATTCGCTTATGGACGAACTGTCTCTCGCTGCACGAATCATTTGGCATGACCTGCGAATGGAAATGAATATTGGTCAGTATCTCGATGTAGTCGGGTCAGCGCGTCGCACCAGAGATGAGCATGAAGCAGAACTTATTTGCCGGATGAAGAGCGCAAAGTACACCGTTGAACGCCCATTGCATCTAGGGGCTGTAGCAGCCAATGCCGAACGTGGTGAAAGTCTCATGCCAATGTTTTCTACGTACGGACTTGCTGTCGGTGATGCATTTCAAATGCGCGACGACATTCTGGGTGCCTTTGGTGATTCTGCGGTCACTGGGAAACCTGTGGGTGGAGATTTTCGCGAAGGAAAACCTACGCCTCTGCTTGCTCGTGCATGTGCAATGGCGAATAGTGAAGATCTTGTGGTTTTACAAAAAGTGGGTCAAACAGATCTCACCGACGAAGATATTTCTCGTATTCAGCAAGCGGTTATTCGCACTGGTGCGCTCGCAGCGATTGAACAACGCATTACTTCGCTACACGATGATGCAGTGCGTGCGCTGAACAGATCGCACATGCAAGGCGACTCGTACGATGCGCTTGTGCACCTTGCAGATGTAGTTACTCAGCGAACGCTCTAGAGCGCTGCGTACATATCAAGCGCATCTTGCAAGCTGATGTCGGTGATTACTCCCGGTTCAGCAGCAATTGCCTCTACCCATGGCGGTGTCACTTTGCAGGCAATCGCAATGGGCTCATCGATACCAGAGCCGTTAGTAGCAAGGCGCGCAAAAGTGGTTGTGTACGTAGGTGGGCGGGCATCGCGAGATAATTCAATGAGTGCCCACGGGTCCGGTGCAATGCCAGCACGTTCGCCCACATCATTTATTTCAGTATTTGAAGTTGCGTGAATGGAACCGCCAGCAAGGCCAGGGCCATCAAGAAGAATTGCACCACGTACCAAAGTTGGTCGAGCACCCGACAACAAGAATGCAATGTAAGCGCCAAGGCCTCGGCCTAAAACAGTCGCTTCACCAAGATGACGAAGCGCGATATCTGCGTCTGCCATAAGTATTTCGCATGAGTATCCGCCACCACGCGGAACAGTTGATTGCCCGTGACCGGTGAAATCAAGTGCCCACACTGGCCCATTCCATTTCACTTCTAGTTTTGACATTTGTTCGGCGCTGTCGCCCAGTCCGTGCAATAAGAGCAGTGCACGGCCTTTTCCTTCGCGTATCTGATGCAGTGCGAGCGAGATTTGATTGTGCTGCAGCATCACTGGGCTCATGACAAGAACTCCAAGATCATTGTGCTGACTAGTTCTGGCTCTTCGATATGTATGAAGTGGCCGATGTCTTTCAATACTTCGAGGCGACCACTCGCGGGAATCCACGGCAATACGTCGCGTGCACGTGCACCCCAACCCATCGGCTCATCGATAGTTCCCAACAACCCAAGAAATGGAACTGTGAGTGCTGCCATGCGCAACGATGCCCATTCGGGACGCCATGGACCAAAACCACCGAATCGCATAGTTGGATCAAGTTTCCATCTCCAACCATCTGCGCCTTGTTGAGCACCAACGGTGACCAAATACTCAAGCCACTCGATAGACAGGCGCGGGTTCATCTTGCCGCGACGTTGTGCAAGTTCTTCCAACGTTCCTGGTTTGCGAAATGAATCATGCGCAACATGACGAAAGTCGAGCCATGAACCAATGGAGTCTGCGAGTAGGCGAGATTGATCGTGATCTGGTACGTCTGGCATGCGGCGCTTACTTGGCATGCCATCGATGTTGACCATTGCTGAGATGCGATACGGACATGAATCAGCCAATTGCATCATGAGGGCTCCGCCTTTTGAGTGAGCCACGACCGGTGCTGCGGATCGAGTGACCGAACTCATCACAGAGAGAGCATCGCGAATGTCTGCATCCCAGCCGTAGAGGGCCGCATGAGCACTGTCGCCGTGCCCACGATGGTCCCACGCCACCACGCGCCAGCCTCCGGCTGCAAGTAGGGGAGCAAAGACATCGAACGTTCCGGCGAAGTCGGACCCACCATGAACCAAAAAGAGCACAGGGTCGGACTCAGCACCCCATTCGTACACAGCAATCTCTACACCATCGGCGTGATGACGATAGTTACGGTCTGGTCGGCGAGCGCCTGGGTAGGTGCGAGTCTCTGGAATCATCGGATATTCAGATTACGACAGTGATGATGACGATGAACAGACGGAACGGCACACACTGGTGTGCATTGAGTCATAACATGGCAGGAATGTTCTTACGCACTCGCCTTCACATGTATTTGCTGTGGAGCACATGCGCGTTTGCTGCCCTTGCAATTCTCAGTGGTCTCTTAACCGATGATGGATCGTCAACAGCGTCCGATACGACGGTTGCAATGAGCACTACAACTTTTGGTGGCCCCACCACTACATATGTTCCAAAGACGTACACAGTGCAATCGGGAGAGTCTCTCTTTTCAATTGCGCAGAGATTCAATCTGAGTGCTCCGGCACTAGTTGAACTCAACAAAATCAAGAACCCAGACCGTGTGGCTGCTGGCACGGTTCTGTTACTCCCACCCAGCAACGGTTTCGTAGCAATAGGCGCAACTACCACTATGCCGCCATGAACGCATGATGGCATCTGATTTCCATACACTAAAGACATGACCGCAACTTTCTGGCCCACTCAAGAACATTGGTCCGTAGCGATTCCGCTGCACACTCCGCACGTGCGACTCGACTGTCTTGCAGACACAGGTTTTGTTGCGTTGAAAAATGCGCCGTTCGATGTTCCATCATCTGAATGGGAGTCACTTGAATACATGGATTGGAAAAGTGGTGGCGACACAAACTTTGCACCGATCGCATCTGCAGATGGAGAACTTGATTGCCGCGGTTTTTGGGACAAAGGAAAAACTGACAAAGATGCACTGTGGACATCTAATGCAGACATTGCTCCAACGTTAAGAAACTACGTGGCTTCCATTGGTGCCAACTTCGGCCGAGTGCGCATCATCAAACTGCAACCACAAGATCGCGACACCGCAATTCGGTCCATTCACCGAGACGACAACAATCGATTTAACCCTGAAAATGAAGGCTGGGTTGTACGTACATGGCTAGAACTCACCGATAGCCCAGACAGCTACATGTTGTTAATGGATAACGGCCCCGATGGATTGCCAGACCCTTCAACAGAGCGTCGAGTTCCGTTAAACAAAGGTGCACGTTTTGTGGTGGACACGCAACGTTTGTGGCATGTGGTTGTGCACAATCACGACTTCCCGCGTTATGCACTCATCACAAGTCTTGAGACATCACCTGTGCTCGATGCTTTTATTACACGCGAACGCGCGTAGCAACTGCGGCGCTTAGAGCGCAGATTCGATTGCAGCAACAACTTCTGGTGCGTCAGGCAACACCATTGGGCTGAAACGTGCAATGATTTTTCCGTCACGACCCACAAGAAACTTTTCGAAGTTCCAGCGGATGTCGCCGTTCACGCCTTCTGCGTCGGCAACTGGAGTGAGTGCTTCGTACAACGGATGACGTGCATCACCGTTTACATCAATCTTTTCTGTGAGTGGAAACGTGACGCCATAGGTTGTGCTGCAGAAACTTGCAATCTCTTCAGGTGAACCTGGCTCTTGACCCATGAACTGATTGCATGGCACACCAAGAACGGTGAAACCTTTTTCTGCGTATGCCTTCTGCAAAACTTCCAACTGCTCATACTGAGGTGTGAGTCCGCACTTGCTTGCAACGTTCACAACAAGTGTGACCTTGCCGTCTGCTGCGGCCAACGCGTTTGGTTGGCCATTGAGTGTTGCGATGGGTGTGGAGTAAATGCTCATGGCACAATTCAACAGGCTTCTGCCCGAAGGCATTCCCAATTGGCTCTAATTGTTTCGGTGTGCGGCAGCTAATTCGGCCACTTCACGCATAATGCGAGCAATATCGAAGTCTTTTGGCGTATAAACCGCTGCCACATCGTGGGACAACAGCCAATCGCGGTCTTCTTCGGGGATGATGCCACCCACAATGACGGGTGCGTCTACGCCCTCGGCCCGAAGACGCTTCACAACGTCTGGCACCAACTGCATGTGAGACCCCGAAAGAATGGAGAGACCGATTACATCTGGATCTTCGTCGCGAGCGCTGGCAACTATTTGTTCGGGGGTAAGTCGAATACCGCTGTACACAACTTCCATGCCCGAGTCGCGAGCAGCAACTGCGATTTGTTCTGCACCGCTGGAGTGACCATCGAGACCTGGTTTTGCAACCAAGAAACGTGGTGGTCCACCGGGGATAGTGCGAACGTAATCAGCCACTTCAGCGAGTGCCGTGGTGCGGCGGCCAACGGCTGCGGCGACGCCAGTTGGTGCACGGAACTCGCCGAAGACTTCGCGTAACACTTGCGACCATTCACCTGTTGTGCCACCTGCTTCTGCGAGCTCGATGGATGCTTCCATGATGTTTTCGTCTGATTCTGCAGCTGTGCGTAGATGAGCAAGAGCAGCGGTGACACGCGCGTTGTCACGAGATGATCTCCATGCTTCAACATCTGCGATCATCTGTGCTTCCACTGCATGGTCAACTACAAGAATGTTGTCGGCTCCACCGAGTGGCGACACTTCTGTTTCGGTGTACGAGTTCACACCTACAACAGTTTGCTCACCGTTTTCAATGCGACGCGTACGTAATGCCATTGATTTCACAAGGCGACCCTTGAGTTCGTCAACAGCGTTGAATGCACCACCGAGCGAAAGCACATCTTCCAGTTCAGCCCATGCGGCATCGCGCAGTTCTGCGGTTCTGCCTTCAATAACTTTTGAACCATCAAAGATGTCTTCGTACTCGAGAAGGTCGGACTCAAACGCAAGCACTTGCTGCATACGAAGCGACCATTGCTGATCCCATGGGCGCGGCAGGCCGAGGGCTTCGTTCCATGCAGGCAACTGAACACTGCGTGCGCGTGCATTCTTTGAAAGTGTGACGGCAAGCATCTCTAACACGATGCGTTGGATGTTGTTCTCAGGCTGTGCTTCAGTGAGACCAAGTGAGTTCACTTGCACGCCATAGCGGAAACGACGAGCTTTGGCATCGGTGACGTTGTACCGCTCGCGGCCAATGCGATCCCATAATTCAGTGAAGGCGCGCATCTTGCACACTTCTTCAATAAATCGAATTCCAGCATTTACGAAGAATGAAATAGCACCAAAGACCTGATCGAATTGCGCGTCGTCTACTTGACCACTTGCGCGGACTGCATCAAGTACGTCGATAGCTGTTGCAAGTGAGTAGGCAATTTCTTGTACGGGTGTAGCACCAACTTCTTGCAAGTGGTAGGAACACACATTCATAGGGTTCCACTTCGGTGCGTTATGTGCACACCATGCCACCATGTCGACAATCAAACGCTTTGATGGTGCCGGAGGAAAGATGTACGTACCACGAGACAAATATTCCTTCACGATGTCGTTTTGTGTTGTACCGCGAAGTTCATGAGACGTGGTGCCTTGTTCGCGAGCGTTTGCCACATACAAAGCGAGCATCCATGCTGCAGTTGCATTGATGGTCATCGACGTATTCATTTTCCCTGGTGGAATTGAATCGAGAAGCGTTCGCATGTGACCAAGGTGCGCAACAGGTACACCAACTTTTCCAACTTCACCAGTGGCAAGCACGTGGTCGGGGTCGTACCCGGTTTGTGTTGGAAGATCGAACGCGATGGACAAACCTGTTTGACCTTTGGCCAAGTTGGTGCGGTACAGCTGGTTAGATGCTGCAGCGGTGGAGTGGCCTGAGTAGGTGCGCATCAACCATGGGTCGTCGCGGCGGGGGGTGTCAGCGTTCGTCACCGTTCAAGTATGGCAACGCAGGGCCAAGTTCCCCACGCCCGTATAGCTATTCGGCTACAGCCTGCTCCAAAAGAGCCAGATACTCGGCTCGGGGGATTTCGATGCCACCCATAGACGCCAGGTGCTCGGTCTTCCACTGGGTATCAAGCAATGTCATGCTCGCGGCATTCATGATGTCGACGAGGTACATGAGTGCCACCTTCGATGCATCACGCTCTTTGTGAAACATGGATTCCCCGGCGAAGAAGCCGTTGATGCGCACGCCGTACAAGCCACCCACAAGTTTGTATGGTCCGTCCCACACTTCGACACTGTGAGCGATTCCTTGCTCGTGCAGTTCGGTGTAACTGTCGATGAATTGTTGATTGATCCAGTTTCCAGTTTCGTGAGTAGAAGAACATGCAGCGATGACTTGATCGAAAGCGTGGTTTACGGTGCATTTGTATTTTCGCGCGGACTGACGCATTGACTTTGTGATTCGTAAACCATCGAGCGGCACAATTCCACGGCGTGTCGGAGACCACCAACCCAACGCTTTATTCTCTTCGTCGAGATACATCGGAAAGATGCCTCGACTGTATGCGTATACAAGCGTGTCTGGTTCTAAGTCAGCACCAACTGCAACAACATCTTCGCGTGCGTCCCAATCAGAGACGGGTGGGAAACTCCAACGACAATCTTCGGGAAGTTTCATGAGACCCCACTGGGATCAGTATGTGTAGAAGCCCTCACCGCTCTTACGTCCCAACTTGCCTGCGGCAACAAGACGACGCAACGTTGGCACTGCTGCGTAGTTCGGATCTGCAAACTCGGTGTAGAGAGCTTCAAGAATGGCAAGTGATGTGTCGAGTCCAACAAGGTCGAGCAATGCAAATGGCCCCATTGGGAAGTTGCAGCCACCCTTCATTGCTGTATCGATGTCTTCCATTGACGCTGTGCCTGTTTCCCAAATGCGAATTGCATTGTTGAGGTATGGGAACAAAAGAGCGTTCACAATGAAGCCTGCACGATCTTTTACTTGCACGCCACTCTTGCCGCATTGTGCTGTAAATGCGTTTGCTGCATTAATTGTTTCGTCTGATGCTGTGATTGGTCGAACAACTTCAACGAGCGGCATTGCAGTTGCAGGGTTGAAGAAGTGAATGCCACAAACTTTGTCGGGACGTCCGGTGGCCATTGCCATTTCAACAACAGGAAGCGTGCTGGTGTTGGTTGCAAGAATTGCATCAGGCTTTACTGCCTTATCAAGTTCTGCAAAGAGTGCTTTCTTAACTGCAAGGTCTTCCACTACTGATTCGATGACGAGGTCACAATCAGCAAGGTCGGCAATCTTGTCTGTCGCAGATAAACGGCCAAGAATGGCAGCTTTGTCATCGGCCGAAATCTTCTCGCGTTGTACTTGCTTGTCGAGACCTTTTTCGATTGATGTGATCATCGCTTGTGCTGTTGCAGCACTACGTGAACGTACAACAACTGTGTAGCCAGCCTTTGCTGCTACCTCGGCCAAGCCCGAGCCCATGATTCCTGATCCGCAGATGCCAACTTTTTTCACGTGAAAACCTCCCAGTAGGTTCTTGCGAGGCTAACAACCGAAACCTGTCAGTTACCAACTGACGGGGACAATTAGTGCGGTTTATTTGACAGTGATGGTGATGCTGCGGATTTCGACTGCTCGGCTCGGTGCACCACCGAGGTCACCTTCACCGCTGTTGAGTGCCAGAATTTTCTGAGTGACATCCAAGCCTCTGGTGACTTTGCCGAAGGTGACGTAGTTTCCTTGGCTGTCGAGGACCGAGGCTTTAGGGCCAGTGACAAAGAAGAATTGTCCACCGCCAGAATCGGGTCCGGAACTACGTGCCATTACCAAGTCGCCAGCGGAGTATTTGAAACCCGTGCCTTCGTCTTTGATGGTGTATCCCGGGTCGTCGATGTTGCTTGCGCCACCGCCTTGAATGATGTCAAGCGATGGGTCGGTGCGGAAAATAAATGACTTGTTGTAGTAGCCGTAGTTCGACAATGTCACGAAGTTGTTCACAGTATTCGGTGTGTTCTTTGTGTCGAGCGCAACAGTAATAACACCTTCGGTGGTGTCGAATGTTGCGGTGTACGACTTCTTGGCATCGATACACATAGTTGGCGCTTTTTCAAAAATGGTGGCGCGCTCTTCTGTGCCGTCGGTCTTGGGGCATGGTGTTGCGCCGGTGATCTGACGTCCGGGCAAAGTTTCAAGAGTTGGTGGACCAGCAAGCTCAGTGGTGTCACTGGAACTATCTGAATCGCCTGACCCGGTGAAGTTTGAGACTCCGAATAGAGCAACCACTAGTACGGGTATGCCAACACCAAAGATGAGGCCGCGTTTACGGACTTTCTCCATCTTCTGACGTCGGATACGCGCCTGACGGGCTATCTCTCGGTTGGCTTTCTGGCGGCTTCTTTTATCTGTTCCCACGAAGTCGGCAGGTTAGTGGCATACAGGTAGCCTTTGAAAGCGGTGGCACTAATTGTTCAAAAGTACGGTGGCACATCGGTGGCAGACCCGGACCGCATCAAGTCCGTTGC
>SYAZ01000080.1 GCA_005788815.1 Actinomycetota bacterium
CAGTTATTCACTGTCTGAAACTCGCTATTCATGGGCAAAGACATGCGACACCCAGGACTGCCAGGTATACCTCGGTGCAGCACTTCGCACAGTCGGCTCAAAAACTGTTTCACTACTCGAAGATGCACGAACTGATCGCGCAATTGCTGAGACGGCGAATTATGTGATGAAAGATTCGAATAACACGATTGTGCGTACAGAATTCACATCATCAAATGGTGGACGCACTGCATCAGGACAATTCCTGGCACAAATCGACAACGGTGACCTCATTGCCGACGCCGCATTGCAATCATGGACACGCCTTGTATCTGCCGCCAGCATTCAAGCCAAGTACCCGTCTATTGGAGTGTTTCTCTCTGCCACCACAGTGCACGACGGACTTGGTGGTGACTGGAATGGGTATACAACCTCCGTAGTTATCACCGGCACTGCTGGTTCAGTGACGCGCACTGGGTGGCAATTCAGAGGTGACTTCGATTTGTATGCACCGTGGTATGAGGTGTTCCCAGTCGACGCACCAGACCCAGCTGCAGCACCAGTTGGCTCCCTCCTTCTTGTGGGTGACTCTGTTTCAGAGATGATTGCAGACGAGTTTGCAAAGGTTGTAACCCCTGCTTATCCACTCATGAATTATCAGGCGTGCGCTGGCCGCGGCATGGCAGGAGCAGATTGTCTCTTCACTGTTGCTTCTCCCCAACTAGATCTTGATGGTGTTGGCGTTGTGAATACGTCTGAAACGCCAGCAATAGCAATCGTGGCACTTGGTTATAACGACGATCCAAATACCTATGAGGCGGAGGTGCAGCAAATGATGGCGGCACTCACGGCAAAAGGTGTTCAGCGAATCATTTTTGTAAACATGTCGACCAGGGCCACTTCACGTAATTATGCAAAAGCAAATGCTGTATTACTAACTGCAGCGGCTGCTAACCCTGCAGTCACGGTTCTTGATTGGAACGCTGCAAGTTCTGCACCACATCAATGGCGTTGGTTCGAAAACACATCCTTGTGTTGCTGGGTCCATCTCAGTACATCTGGTCAAACTGAATTCGCACTCTTTCTTCGCCAACAATTAGACGCCTTGCGCGCACAAGGCTTGTTACCTGTAACCGCGGCCGCAGTTGCAGTATTACCCGGGCTGCCATTACGAAAAACCAACCAAGGCGTCATGATCAGTACGGTGCAGAAAAAACTAAACACACTGCTCGGCCTAAAGGGCGCGAAGAAATTAGCAACGGATGGCCAATACGGAATCGGAACTTCCAGAGCCGTTAAGGCCTTTCAAAGGCAGGTAACACTGCCAGTCACTGGAATAGTCGACCGGGCTACATGGGATGCACTTGGCCTTGCGGGCCGTACCGACTTGGCTATTTTGAAATCCGGATCTCGTCATCCATCAGTTCGCTCCATTCAACAAGCGTTAGCCAAGGTGTTGAAGAAGAAAATTTCTAGGTCAGATTCGTTTTCGTGGTCACTCGCCAATGATGTCAAAACATTTCAAAAGCGTGCAGGCTTAAAGGCAAGTGGCCGCGTGGGGCCAAGCACTTGGGCGGCCCTCATGGCTGCTGCAGCACTGACGTAACAGTTAGTTCTGGAAACGCTTTTTCCAGGATTCCGTGCTCACCATCTCTTCATAGTGTTCACGGTATTGACGCTTCAGTTTCTTGTATGAACGAGCAATCTTGAAGGCCGAGCGGAAAACATCTCGTTGCACCGCAATGAAACGTTTGTAATCACGCTCACAAATGAAACCCTCTTCAAATCGAGGATGGCGGTACAAAATGCGATCATGACGAATGGCAAGACCCACGGCGCGCACATCAATTTGTGCAACCCCCACGCGGTCAGACTTCAATGCTTTCGGAATCCATCGCCCACCAGCGGTGAGTGGCGACAACAAGAATCCACCAAGTCGAATTGCCTTTGCGCGCGGTGGCGTGAAACCAAGGCTCTTCATCTCATCACTGAGTGGCATTGCTTTTTCTTCGGAAACGTGGCGTACTTCTTCATGCTTTGCGGAATGGTCAATCTTCATCCACTCTTCGGGGCCAGCAAGAAAATCTCTCATCCCCCATGCCATGTATTCGGCACTTGAGTATCTGTGTGAATACGCATTGCGGAATCCAAATCCCAGGTACCTCCACGCCAAGTGATACCACTTGTGATTCGGGAATACCAACGTGTCGATAAGCGCAAAGTTGCGCACTTCGTAATACAAAGACGAAGGATTGTTCTTCAATGCAAAGTCTGCATGCCACACCGCAATGCCATTCATGGTCACTGTGTGTTTGCCTGTGTGCATCAAACCAAACGCAACGTCGTCTCCACGTACAAAGACGGGAAGCGGATTGTCTTTTGCAATATGCATGGGAAACACTGTGAACCACCATGCTGAGTAATCAATCTTTGGTTCAAGTTGGTCGCGAATAACTTCTGAACGGCTACGAAGATCAAGCCCCTGCCCCATTGCTTTCAGTGGGTACACGGCGCGGAATTCATACGCGGATCCGGCTTCGAACTGCAGCCATGGTTGTTCTTCGCTCAACATGGCACCGTGAATACATAGGTCTGGGTCTAATGAATACGACAACAAAGAAATTGTTCGCACTATTGATTCAGGCTCAAGCGAGATGTCGTCGTCCATGAACACAACATGGGTAGACCAACCTGCTTCGCGGAACTCAATGAGTCCACGCGCAAAACCACCGGCGCCGCCAAGGTTGGGATTGGGAATTACGCGAACAGGTGCACCAGCAGGCACAGAAGGAACAAGGTTGCGCGCGTTATCAACTACTTGAATCTGCATATGCCCATGCACAACCGGGCACGAATGTTCAAGTGCCACCAAGCGGTCGATTGTTTTCAGTACATACTCTTGGCGATTAAACGTTGTGATTGCTACGCCTAGGTGAACATCTCGTTCTGGTGCGGTACTGGTCGACCACTCACCAGAGTGAACCACTACCGGCTCGTCTAGTGCAGTAACTGACACGTAAAAACTTTCAGCGCCCAAAGAACGAATGTGCTCACACACCAATACCTCACCAGACTCGGTGGTTGCGACGACGGTGTCTGTTCCGTTGCTATAAGCAACTAAATCAATGCGGCACCGGCCTGTCACTTTCATCGAGACTGCAAGGTCTGCAATAGCTGTCAGTCGGCTCCATCGGCCAGCAGAGAAGATTCCAAATGCAGTATCGAAAGTTGCGGTTGCATGCGGAGCGATGTGGGCTCCGTCGCCATGAATATCACCGTGCGTTAACCGTACGTACAGAGACGGCTCGACAAAGTCTGGCGCGGGAATCTGTATGCGAGCCAGGGGGTGAAACGTCACGCCCCTAGTTTCACAGGGGATTCACCACGAAAGGTGGCATTGAGCGATTTTCAGAGCGACA